>DMQJ01000145.1:1380-12226 GCA_003455715.1 Acidimicrobiaceae bacterium
CCTGCTGAAGATGGACTTCCTCGGTCTGCGCAACCTCGACGTCATCACCGACACCGTCAACATGGTGCGGGCCACGAAGGACCCTGAGTTCGACATCGACGCCGTTCCACTCGACGATCTGCGCGTGTTCGAGCTCCTCGGCCGCGGCGAGACACTCGGTGTTTTCCAGCTCGAATCGCCACCCATGCGTGCGTTGCTGCGATCCATGGCGCCCACCTCGTTCGACGACGTGGGCGCGCTCATCGCCCTGTATCGGCCAGGCCCGATGAGCGCCAACATGCACTACGACTACGCCGACCGCAAGAACGCCCGCCAGGAGGTGAGCTACTTCCACCCCGACGCTGAGGAGCTGCTCGGCGACACCTACGGCCTGATGATCTATCAGGAGAGCGTGATGCGTGTTGCCCAGAAGTTCGCCGGGTACTCCCTTGCAGAGGCCGACTCGCTGCGTAAGGCGATGGGCAAGAAGAGCCGCGAGGTGATGGCCAAGGAGCGCAGCAGTTTCGAGGAGGGTTGCGAGCGTCAGGGCTACGGCCGCGAGTTGGGCGAGAGCCTGTTCGACGTCATTGCCAAGTTCGCCGACTACGCGTTCAACAAGAGCCACAGCTACGGCTACGGGCTGGTCACCTACCAGACGGCGTATCTGAAGGCGCACTTCCCAGTGGAGTACCTCGCCTGTCTGCTCACCAGTGTGAAGAGCAACCTCGACAAGGCCGCGGTGTACCTCAGCGACGCACGCGGCATGGGCGTGAAGGTGCTCACCCCCGACATCAACCGCTCGGTGATGGACTTCGCGGCGCTCACGCCAGCGGAGGTGCCGGTCGATGTGGAGTTGCCCCACCACAGCCCTGGTGCGATCACCTTCGGCCTGTCGGCCATTCGCAACGTCGGCGAAGGCTTGGTGGATTTGCTGCTCAAAGAGCGCGACGCCAACGGCCCGTTCGATTCGTTCCACGACTTCGCCGAGCGGGTGCCCGAACAGGTGCTCAACAAGCGAACGGTGGAGTCGCTCATCAAGGCCGGTGCGTTCGACTCGCTCGGGCATCCGCGCAAGGGTCTGCTGATGGTGTTCGAACAGATCATCGACACCACGGTGGTCCGCCGCCGCGAACGCGACCAGGGTGTGATGAGCCTCTTCGGCGATCTTGGGGGCGACGACGGCGGGGGAGGGTTCGACGAGCGGGTCTCCATCCCGGCCGTCGAGTTCGACAAAGCAGATCGCTTGAAGTTCGAGAAGGAGATGCTCGGCCTGTATGTGAGCGACCATCCGCTCCTCGGCGTGGAGGCCGCACTTCGCCGCAAGGTCGATTGCTCGGTGGCTGAGGCGGCCGACAAAGACGACGGTGCCATCGTGGTGCTCGGTGGGGTCATCACCAACCTCGCCCGCAAGTTCACCAAGAAGGGCGATCAGATGGCGGTGTTCGTGCTCGAAGACCTCGACGCGGCCATCGAAGTGACGGTGTTCCCGCGTGTGCTGATGGAGCAAGGGCACAAGTTGCTCGACGATGCCATTGTCACCGTGAAGGGCCGCATCGACCGGCGCGACGAGGCGCGGCTCGGGTTCATGGCGCAGGACGTGCAGATCATCGAGGGCCTCGACACGGCGTCGGCCGCGCCGCTGCGATTGCGGGTGCCGGCGACGTCGCTCAACGAACTGAAGATCCACCAGATCCGCAAGATTCTGCGCGAACACCCGGGCGAGTCACCCGTCTACATGCACATCGGGCACGGCAAGGTCGTGCGCCTCGCTGACGAGTTCTGCGTCGACCTCGACCGAGTGGTGGGCGAGTTACGCATGGCGCTCGGCCACGACGCGGTGGTGCTGTAGCGGGGTCGAGCGACCGAGCGATGTCTGGGTGCATTCGTCCTGCTCGTCGCCCCCGCAGGCGACCGAATCCTCAGGCGTCCGCCCTCCGGGGCAGGAAATCGGCCGGTTTCCTGGCAGAATAGGGAACTCAACTGCGCGTCCCGATCTCGGGGCTGTCGCTGCAACCGACTCGACAGGGGAGCTTCACGCAATGCAATTCCAGGTGGAAACCAGGGACTGTGCGGCGCTCACCGATGGCGATCTCGATGAGATGGCATCGATGGGGGGTGCCTTCGACATTGGGGTGTTGTCGAAAGCGAAGGAAGAGTGGGTGCTCAGCACCACCGCTCGCGATGCCGGCAAGCTCGTGGGGTTCACGTTCTCCACGCTCGAACGCATCGGCGGCACCCCATGCGTACTCATCGGGCTGATGAGCGTGAAGCGCAACGGCAAGCGCGATCAGATCATGAAGGGCCTGATGGCAGAGGCCTACCACCGGGCGCTGATGGCCTTCCCCGACGAAGATGTGGTGGTGGGCACTCGCGTGGTGGCCGCCGACGGGTTGGAAGCCATCAAGCAGGTCGACGACATGATTCCTCGCCCAGGCCATCGTGCCGTGGGTGAGGAGCGGGCCTGGGGTCGTCGTTTGGCGAAGCGGTTCTCCGTCGATGCCACCTACGACGAGCGCACGTTCGTCGTCGCCTCCAACGGTCAGAGCGGCTTCCTCGACCACGTGTGCGCAAAGCCTGAGAAGCTCAAGGCCGACATCATCGAGATGTTCTCCACGGTCAACGTGGCGAAGGGTGGATGCCTGGTGGTACACGGCTGGGTGATGGCCGAAGACCTGGTGAAGTTGGGGGCCCGCTGAACCGGGAGGCCGTCGAGGCGGTCATTCGGCGTCGCCGGATGACCCGGCGCTTCGATGCCACACCGCTGTCACAGGCGCTGTTGGTGGAGTTGCTCGACACGGCTCGTCGTGCGCCGTCTGCAGGGTTCAGCCAAGGCGTTCACTTCCTGCTGCTCACCGGCGACGAACTTGCTCAGTTCTGGGCAAACACCGGCGCCGCCGAGTGGTTCGCCGCCAGCCAGCCGGGTGTGCTGCATGCGCCCGCAGTGGTGCTGTCGCTGGCCGACCCGGAGGCGTACACGGCTCGCTACTCGGCTCCCGACAAGGCCGGCCATGGGCTCGAGAACGCCGAGGCCTGGCCCGTTCCGTTCTGGCTCACCGACGCGGCGATGGCCGTGCAGAACCTGCTGCTGTTGGCCGAGGCCCACGGGTTGGGAGCGTTGTGGTTCGGCCTGTTCCGCAACGCCCGGAGTGCGCTCGACGCTCTCGGTGTCCCGGCTCACGTCGAGCCGGTGGGGGCAGTGGCGCTGGGTCACCGGGCCCACGGGGAAGTGCAGAGCGGCTCTGCCGCAAGCCGCCCGCGTCGGCCGTCTGCCGACGTGGTGCACGTCGGGCACTGGTAGCGGCTGGGCCTACCGGCGCCCGAGCGTGCACACACGCGAGCGGGTCAGCCGTTGCCGCACTGCGAATCGATGTAATTGCCCAAGCGCTCGGAGGCGGCATTCACCTCGTCGGTGCTCAACGACTCCATGGTGGCCGCAACCGCCGGGTCGGCCATGGCGGCCGCGATGTCGCCGTTGTACGGGGCGATGGCGTCGACGAACTGTGCGTAGGCATCGGCGAAGATCTGCGCGTCGGCCTTCAGTTCGTCGGGCACGGCGCCGACGAGGGCCTGCATCTGGGCCTTGACCTGGGCGAGGTCGCCCATGCCGGTGGCTGCGACCGCCGACGACGCCATGGCCTGGATGATCTCATTGCAGCCCTGGGGCACACCCGGCATGTTCGGAATGGTGACATCGCTGGGGATGGTGACGCCGGCCGGGATGGTGACGCCGGCGGGAAGGGTGACGCCACCGGGCAACGTGCTGGCAGCGGGCAGGCCCGAGTTGTCGTCATCGCCGCAGGCGGCGAGGCCGACAAGGGTGACGGTGGCAAGTGTGGCGGCGATGAGGCGGCGACGCATGGTGACTCCTTCTGCGGTTGAACTACCGGGTTGACGCACGGCGGTGTGCATCCGGTTGACAGCCATCATGCCCTACTCGATGGAGAGTTGGGCAGCGAGCGTGGAGGCGGACTCGGCGGGCAGGCCGCAGGTGTGGTCGCGGCACACGAAGGCGAAGCCGTCGGGCCGGCCGGCCCATAGGGGGCTGTCGAAGCGTTGTCCCCATGCGAGCACGGCGTCGGGTAGCCAGGTGCGGCGAGCCACGGCCAGCAGATCGGGTCGATCGCCGGTGATGACCACCTCCGTGCTGCCCGCGTGGCGCATCGACAGTGCGAGGAGTGCCTGCCCGAACGCAGAGGGCATGCCTGGCACCGCCGAGGCCACGAGTTGCAGGATCTGATCGGCGTGGCGGGCGAAGCGGTCGTCGCCGGTGAGCGCCGCCAGTCGAAGGAGGGCAGTCGCTGCCAAACCGTTTGCCCCGGGCGTGGCCTGATCGAGCAGGTCCTTCTGTCGGACGACGAGGCGTTCGGCATCGTCGGCGGTGGTGAACAGCCCCCCGTTGGCGGTGTCCCAGAAGTGGTCGAGCATGGTGTCGGCAGTACGTCGCGCCTCCTCCACCCAGCGGGCCTTCCCGGTGAGTTCGCCAAGGCGAATGAAGCCGTCGATGAGCGCTGCGTGGTCGGCCGCGAGTGCCATGTGGCGCGCAGGGGGCGAACCGTCGGCTTGCCACGAGCGCAACCAACGTCCGTCGCTGCCGCGTAGTTCGCGACACAGAAACTCACCAGCGGCCACCGCGGCCTCCGCCCAGTCAGGGCGGTCGAAGGCCGCTGCAGCCTCCGACAGCGCGGCCAGCATCAGCGCGTTCCACTCGGTGAGCACCTTGTCGTCGAGCCCCGGGCGGGGCCGTTGCTGGCGAGCGTCGAGTAGCCGCTGGCGCAGGGCCTCGATGTGCGGCGGGCGTGCGAGGTGACCTCGGTGGGCCAGCCGGTTGGGGATCGAGCGACCCTCGAAGTTGCCCTGGTCGGTGATGCCCCACCATCGCAGCGCTTCCTCGGCCCCGTCGCCGAGGAGTACGCGTATCTCGGTGGGAGTGAACGTGTGGAACAGACCCTCATGGCTCGTGCCGTCGGGCCCTGGTGAGTCGGCGTCTTCGGCGGAAGAGAAGCCACCCGAGGGGTGCCGCAGGTCGCGCAGCACGTACTCGACGGTCTCTTCCACCACTTGGCGGTAGTGCGAGGCGCCCGTGACCTGCGCGGCATGTGTGTACACCCGGATCAGTAGGGCCTGGTCGTAGAGCATCTTCTCGAAGTGCGGAACCAACCAGCGGTCGTCGGTGGAGTACCGGGCGAAGCCGCCTCCGATGTGGTCGTACATGCCGCCGCTCGCCATCGCGTCGAGGGTGACGGTGGCCGCGGCAAGAGCCTCGGTGTCGCCGCTGCGCACATGGCGCCCGAGCAGCAGATCGAGGTTCATCGGGCTTGGGAACTTCGGCGCCGCTCCGAAGCCTCCCCACTCCGGATCGTGGTGGCGCAGCAGGGTGGCAATGGTGTCGTGCACCAGGCTGACGTCGGGCAGCTGCGACGTCGGTTGCAGTTGGGTGCTGGCGTGCAGTGCTTCGGAGATGGCAGCCACGTTCTGGCGGATGTCGTCGGGTCGGTTACGCCACACGTCGTCGATGGCGGTGAGCAACTGCTGGAACTGCGGTCGGGGGAAGTAGGTGCCCCCGAAGAACGGCTCGCCCTGAGGGGTGAGGAACACCGTCATCGGCCATCCGCCGCGGCCGGTGAGTGCCTGGACCGCGTCCATGTACACGGCATCGACGTCGGGTCGTTCCTCGCGGTCGACCTTGACGTTGACGTAGAGCCGGTTCATCAGCGCCGCCGTGTCGGCATCGTCGAAACACTCGTGGGCCATCACGTGGCACCAGTGGCAGGCCGAGTAGCCCACGGAGAGCAGGATTGGCACCCCACGATCGGCGGCAGCGGCGAACGCCTCCTGACCCCACGGGTACCAGTCGACCGGGTTGTCGCGGTGCTGACGCAGATAGGGAGAGGTTTCGTCAGCGAGTCGGTTCACGAAGGGGAGGCTACGCACCCATGGCGTGGTAGCCGCCGTCGACGTGCACCACTTCACCCGTGGTGGCGGGGAACCAGTCGCTGAGCAATACCACGCACGCCTTGGCCACGGCCGACGAGTCGGTGACGTCCCAGCCGAGCGGGGAGCGGTCGTCCCACACGTCTTCGAACTTCTTGAAGCCGGGGATGCTCTTGGCGGCCATCGTCTTCACCGGGCCGGCGGCCACCAGGTTGCTACGGATGCCGCGAGGGCCGAGCTCCTTGGCCAGATAGCGGCTGACGCTCTCGAGGGCCGACTTGGCGACACCCATCCAGTTGTATGCCGGCCAAGCGACGGTGTTGTCGAAGTCGAGGCCGACGAAGGCGCCACCGTTGGTCATCAGAGGGGCGAAGGCATCAGCGAGCGCCTTCAGGGAGTAGGCACTGATGTGCAGAGCGACGGCGACGTCGTCCCACTGGGGTGCCATGAAGTCGTCGCCCAGGCAGGCTTCGGGGGCGAACCCGATGCTGTGCAGCACACCATCGACTCTGCCCCATTTGGCAGCGAGGGCATCGTGCACGGCGACGCCGTGCTCGGGCTTGGTGACGTCGAACTCGAACACATCCACCGGTGTTGGCAGCTTGCGCGCCGTGCGCTCGGTGAGGCTGAGCGCACGGCCGGCGCCCGTGAGCAGGATGTTGGCTCCCTCCTGCTGGGCGAGTGCGGCGACGCCGAACGCCAACGAGGCATCGGTGAGGACGCCGGTGATCACGATGTTCTTGCCGTCAAGAAGACCCATGAGGCCCGAGCGTAGCCATCCGCGGCCGGTACGGCCTTCAGCGCGGAAGGGTCGGTGTGCAAGGCTGATCCGATGCGCATCGGCATTCTTGGAGGCACGGGGCCCGCTGGCAGCGCCCTTGCTGCTCGCCTGGCATCGGTCGGTTACCACGCGGTCATCGGGTCGCGGTCGAAGTACCGGGCCATGGAGGCGCGCGACGGTCAGGTGGAGAAGTGGCCCGACCTCGCCCCCAGGCTGGGGTTCGGCGACAACGCTGCTGCGGCTGCATGCGACGTGGTCATCATCGCCACCCCGTGGGACTCCGCCGCCACCACTGCGCAGGAGAACGAAGAGGCGCTCGCCGGCAAGATCATCATCAGCATGGCCAACGCCTTGGTGCGCGTGGGTCACGAGTTCCAGCCGCTGGTGCCGCCTCGCGGCAGCGTCGCGGCACACGTGCAGGCCTCGCTGCCACGCTGCCGGGTGGTTGCTGCGTTCCACCACCTTCCGGCCAAGGAGTTGGGGCACATCGGCGACCCCATCGACAGCGACGTGCTCATCTGCGGCGACGACGCGGAGGCGGTGCGAGTGGTGAGCGAGATCGTCACCAAGATCCCCGGCTGCCGTCCGCTCGACGCCGGCGAACTGTCCAACGCCACAGCCATTGAGGCGTTCACCGCCGTGCTGTTGCAGCTCAATGTGCGGTACCGCACCCGGGTGGCGCCCAAGCTCACCGGCATCAAGGGCGACCCGCGTGCGCCGAAGCCTGCTGCCGCGGCAGCCGAGGCGGTAGCGTCACCGGCGTGACGATGCGCCTGTTCGACACCGCCCGCCAAGCCGTGGTGCCGTTCGAGCCGGGGCCCGAGGTGCTGATGTACACGTGCGGCATCACCCCGTACGACGCCACTCACCTCGGCCATGCCTCCACGTTCATCGCCTACGACGTGCTCCAGCGCCGCCTCATCGACCGCGGTCACACGGTGAAGTGCGTCCGCAACGTCACCGATGTCGACGACCCCTTGTTCGCCAAGGCCCGCCAACTCGGGGTGCACTACCTCGACCTGGCAGCAGGCGAGGAAGCCCGCTTCGAGCGCGACATGGAGGCCCTCAACGCCTTGCCGGTGCACAGCACGCCGCGGGCATCGAGCGCCATCCCCGACATTCGCGGCTTCATCGGCATGGTGCTCGAGCGGGGGTTCGCCTACGAGGCTGGCGGCAGCGTGTACTTCGACGTCACAAAGTTCCCGTCGTTCGGCTCGGTGAGCAACTACACCGAGGCGCAGATGCTCGAGTTCGCTCGCGAGCGCGGTGGTCACGTCGACGACCCCAACAAACGTCACCCGCTCGACTTCGTGCTGTGGCACCCGTCGCTGCCCGACGAGCCGAGTTGGGACACCAAGTGGGGCCCCGGCCGACCTGGCTGGCACATCGAGTGCAGTGCCCTTGCGCTGCGCGAGTTGGGCACCACCATCGACCTTCACGGCGGCGGTAGCGACCTGATCTTCCCCCACCACGAGTGCGAGCGGGCTCAGAGCGAAGCCGCCACCGGCGAGCCGTTCGTGCGCCACTGGATGCATGTGGCCATGGTGTACAAGGACGGTCACAAGATGTCGAAGAGCCTCGGCAACCTCGTGTTTGTCGATGCGCTTCGTGCCGAGTGGGATCCTCGGGCAATTCGCCTGGCCATCATCGAGCACCACTACCGCACAGAGTGGGAGTGGGACGACGAGCTGATGCCCCGCAATGCGGCCAGGCTCGAGGCGTGGCTGGCCAACAGCCACGTGGAGAGCGGTGTGGTCGACGACGTGCGGGCCGCGCTCGACGACGACCTCAACACCCCAGCCGCGTTGTCGCTGATCGACCACGCAGCTGCGGCGGGCCTCGGCGTGCATGAGGCCGTGCAGCTGCTCGGCGTGCACGTGTAGCGCCGCCCACGAGGGGTTCGTCAAGAAACTTCGAAGGAACGGCCGACCAGGGTGTGCGGCGCCGACTATGCTCCGCGCCATGTTGGCCCAGGGGAATGGCTGGTGAAGGCCCAGGGGGCAGGCAAGGCCCAGACACGGTTCCGCCGCGTCGTGCGCCCAGTGGCCAAGCAGTTGTGGCACTTCAACCTCGAGGGCTTCGAGCGTCTGCCAGCGGAGGGGCCAGCCATTCTGGCGCCCAACCACATCAGCTTTCTCGATTCCGCGTTCTTGATGCTGCACGTGCCGCGAAACATCAGCTTCGTCGGCAAGGCCGAGTACATGGATTCGTGGAAGACCAAGTTCCTGTTCCCCATGATGGGCATGATTCCCATCGATCGTTCGGGTGGCGAGAAGAGCCAGGCGGCGCTCGACACGGCCGAGCGAGTGCTGCGACGCGGTGAGCTGTTCGGCATCTTCCCGGAAGGCACTCGCAGCCGCGACGGCTACCTCTACAAGGGCCGCACCGGTGCTGCTCGGTTGGCAGTGAAGGTGGGCTGCCCCATCTTCCCGGTCGGGGTCATCGGCACACGCGAGATCCAGCCTCCTGACGCAAAGATGCCCAAGCTGCGCAAGGAATGCACCATCCGCATCGGTCGGCCCATCACGCCCGAGCGCTACCTGCGCCGCGGTGGCGCCGAGCATCTGATGCTGCGGCAGATGACCGACGAGTTGATGTTCGAGATACGCGAGCTCACTGGCCAGGAGTACCGCAACGTGTACGCGGGCAAGACGGCCGAGACCGAACCCACCATTGCCGCCAAGGTGGCCACGGTGAGCGACGCCGACGCACGCGAACTCGCCGTCGCCTCGGCCGGCGACTGAGCCGTCGATTTCGCCGGGTTGGCGACGGGCCCTGCCCGTAGACTCGTCGGCCTATGGCAGAGATCACGATTCAACTCCCGGATGGTTCGCAGCGCACGCTCCCTGAGGGCGCCACTGCCACCACCCTGGCGGAGTCCATCGGGTCGCGCCTGGCGAAGGCTGCGGTAGCGGCCGTGGTCGACGGCGCCGAGGTCGACCTCAACGTGCCACTCCACTCCGGCGCAACGGTGGCCATCATCACCAACAACTCCGACGAGGGCCGCCACGTGCTGCGGCACTCCACGGCGCACGTGATGGCCCAGGCCGTCACCCAACTGTTCCCGGGCGCCAAGTTCTCCATCGGCCCGGCCATTGCCGACGGCTTCTACTACGACTTCGAACTTCCTGGCGGCCGCACGTTCAGCGAGGCCGACCTCGAGAGCATCGAGGCGCGTATGCGCGACATCATGAAGGCCGATCAGCCGTTCGTGCGTGAGGAAGTGCCCGCCGCTGAGGCACTCGAGCTGTTCGCCGATCAGCCGTACAAGTGCGAGATCATCCAGCGCGTGTCCACCGGCGCTGCCGACGGTGAAGACGCGGGCGAGGTGGGCAGCGGCGAGACCATCAGCGTGTATCGCAACTCGCCCGAGTTCGTCGATCTGTGCCGCGGGCCGCACGTGCCCAGCACCAGTCGGCTCGGCCACTTCAAGTTGATGAAGGTGGCGGGCGCGTATTGGCGCGGCAACGAGAAGGGGCCGATGCTGCAGCGCATCTACGGTACGGCCTGGGCCAGCAAAGACGAGCTTGCCGAACACCTGCATCGGCTGGAGGAAGCCGAGAAGCGCGACCACCGCAAGCTGGCCGTGGAGCTCGACCTGTTGAGCTTCCCCACCGAACTTGGCGGTGGCCTGGCCGTGTGGCACCCCAAGGGTGCGATCGTGCGCAAGCTGATGGAGGACTACAGCCGTCAGCGCCACGTGGAGGGCGACTACCAGTTCGTTTTCACCCCGCACCTGGCCAACGCCAAGCTGTTCGAAACCTCGGGCCACCTCGAGTGGTACAAGGACGGCATGTACCCGCCGATGGAGATGGACAACGGCACGTACTACCCGAAGCCGATGAACTGCCCGATGCACTGCCTCATCTTCCGCAGCAGGCAGCGCAGCTACCGCGAGCTTCCGCTGCGGTTGTTCGAGTTGGGCAACGTGTATCGCTACGAACGAGCCGGCACGCTGCACGGCCTGCTGCGCATCCGTGGCTTTACCCAGGACGACAGCCACATCTACTGCACCGAAGACCAGTTGCAGGACGAGATCGGCAGCCTGCTCGACTTCGTCATCTCCGTACTGCGTGCGTTCGGTTTCGACGACTTCCAGTTCTTCCTCTCCACCAAGGACCCGGTGAAGTACGTCGGCAGCGACGACATCTGGGA
>DMQJ01000528.1 GCA_003455715.1 Acidimicrobiaceae bacterium
TGGAGGGACATCTCGACTACTTTCCGCCAGGTCAACGAATTGCGACGGACCGTAGCGTTGCAATCACTCAGAATCAAGGACTTCGTGGTCCGAGAAGGACGCACCGAACGATCACTGGATACCGGCCCCGAGGCCCGCACCAGCTCGTCAGGCGGTGCGGTGGCGATCGGCGCCGGTGTTCATCTGGGCGACGAAATCGCGGGCCGACGATGCCCAACTGTCGGCGCCCAGGGCAACGGCGTGATCGGCATCGGCGACCGCATGGCCACCCACCACGATCAGCACGTCGTTGGCCAACACCAGGCGCAACGCAGCGATCAACTCGGCGGCGGCCTCGAGGTTGTCGGTGGAGGTCACCGACACGCCCACCGCCACCAAACTCTCCGTGGCCTGCACCGCCACCACGAACGATTCCGTCGGCAGGTCGGCACCCAGGTCGGACACTTCCCACCCGTCGCCGCGCAACAGGTCGGCCACCATTGCCACTGGCAGCGAGTGGTGCTCGCCTCGTGGCGTGCCGAGCACGATCACCCCGCGGGTACGGCCCCGGCGCACGAACCGTGGGCCCAACCTGCCGAGCAGACGGAACGCAATACCCGTGGCACGGTGCTCCACCGACACGTCGAGCTCGCCAGCCTCCCACCGGGCACCGATGGACCGCATGGCCGGCGAGATGATGTCGAGGTACACCTCATCGATCTCCGCGCCCGCCGCCAAGGCAGCTTCGATGACACCCCACGCCCCACGACCATCGCCCGCGACGAGGCGCGACTCCAGCCGGTCGGCCCACGGAGCACGACGACGGCCAACTGCCTCGCCAGCGTTGTCGGCCCCCTTCGATGAACCGCCAGCCCCACCGCCGCCATCTCCAGCAGCACGGAAGGCGTCGAGATCGGCGCGTGCAACCTGCCAACTTCCGCCCGACTTGGTGGCTGGCAACAAGCCCAACCGCACGTAGCGGTAGGCGGTCATGTAGTGCACCCCGAGCAGCTCGGCTGCTTCGTGCAGGCTCAGGTCGGGGTCACTCACGGTCGTACGGTACGCCTACACCGGTAGCGACGCGCAACGGAGCCACACATTGTTGTGCGGGCGTCAGCCGCCGTGATTGGCCTTCCACTTGGCCATGCCGGCCTTGCTGCGCTCGATGAGGTGCGCCGGCACCAGCCGCTCGTACTCCGACGGGCCCGCACCGCCAGCATCGCCACCCGCTGCGGGAGCCGCTGCCTCGGGCGCAACATCGTCGAACACCGGCAACTCCATGCCCGGCATCCAGTACTGATACAGGCTGCTCACCAACTGGTCGAGGCCCTCACCAAGGAACCCCTTGTTGAGGTCGATGGTGATCATGTTGGCGTACACGTGCACCGTGTCGACCTGGCCCGAAGCAAGCAGACGGCGAGCAAGTGCGGCCGCCGGGCGCGGCCCCTTGGCATCGGCCTCCGAGCGGAACACCTCGTGCCCCATGCCGGTGAGGTTGCGGTTGGCTTCGAAACGAAGCACCCCGGGGTTGGAGCTCGGCTTGGCGACGACGGCGATCTGCTGACCCATGGGGCACCAGCGTAGTGGCGCCACGCCCAACGACGAAGATCCGACGCCCACAGGCGCCATCCTCGGTCGCCCGCGGGCGCCCCTACGGCAGGTTGTACTCGGGGTCGTGGGCGTCCATGATCGCCGTCGCAATGGCCTTCAGGTCGGTCGTGTACCCAGGGTCGAAATCGTAGGTGGCAAGGTCGACGCCGTAGATGGCGTCGAGCCACACGAGCGTGGCCAACTCGCGCAGGATGAAACCCGCATGCCCGAAGCTGTCGCGGAACACCCCGGTGCCGTTGGAGGCGACAAGGGCACTGACGTCGGGCAGGTTCCCCTGGCTGAAACGGGTGTACAGCTCAGCCGCACTCTGCCCATACGGAATGGCGAAGAAGCGCACGCCGCGGAACTGGCTGCGCAGGTCGTCGATGATCCCCTTGGCGATGGTGTTGTACGCGCTGCTCCACGTGGACGCGAAGGCAGATGCGGAGTAGCTGCCTGGGTTGGTGAGCCATGGGAATGCCACGAAGAAGGTGGTGTGCGGGTTGCGCATCAGCGCGTAGTTCACCCAGTTCTGGTACCCCTCGATGGTGGGATGGTCGGGGTGATACGTCATGCCGAACAGCTCGATGGTGCCCCGGTCGAGTACCGCCTGGATCTCCGCTCGCTTCGTCGGGTTGTCCCACAGCGCCTTCGGGGCACCGGTGGCCCCTCCCGAGAACACGACGGTTTGCGTGTGGTCGACGAACCCGGCATTGGGCGCATGGAAAGCGAGCCGCTCGGCAACCGGCTGGAAGAAGCTGTGCCCGATGAACAGCGAGTCGAAGCCCGTCGTGGGCAACGGGGGCAGGACGACATCCAGTCGGTCCGCATGATCGATGACCTGTGCCGGCAGATCGATCGCCTGGTCGAGGCCCGAGCCGACGTCGGTGCTCGGAACAGCCACCGCCCCGGCCACCACGGCAAGCGCCAGAACAAGCGCACTCCCGATGCTCTTGGCGACTCGGCCCATCTCGCTCCGACCAGTAGGGGGACGATGACGATGCTAACGGTCGGGGCGGTCGGGCTTCAGCCGGCTCTGGCCACCACACCGTGGCGCACGGCCCACGCGGCGATCTCCACACGGCTCGACAGCCCGAGCTTGGTGAGGATGTTCGACACGTGGACTGCGGCCGTCTTCGGTGAGATGTACAGCCGATCGGCAAGCTGGCCGTTGGTGAGCCCTTCGGCGATGAGCGACGCCACCTCACGCTCTCGAGACGTGAGCTCACCCTCGGCGCGGGCGCTGCCTTCCAGCCGCCGCACCAACGCCTCGGCTCGGTCGCGGC
>DMQJ01000315.1 GCA_003455715.1 Acidimicrobiaceae bacterium
TTTACGTAAAAGGTGACAGGCCCTGACCTGGGGTTGGGAGCACCAGGGTTTGACGCAAACGTGCGGCGCGGGTGCCGAGAACGCTCTGCACCACCACCTCGGGGGTGAGGACGAGGTGGTCGTAGGTGAACTGCAGCACGGCGTGGCCTTTCCGGATGAGCTCGTTGTTGCGCTCGGTGTCTCGATTGAGCTGTGCCCGACTGCGATGCCAGCGATACCCGAGCAACTCCACCACCAGGTCGGCATCGGGGTAGTAGCAGTCGACGCGGATCAGCCGCTTCACGGTCCGGCCCATCACCCGCTGAACCTCCGGGCGCGGCAGGCCCGCTGCGGCCGCGATCTCGAGGTACTTCCGCTCCAGCCACGAGTGTCCGCCGCGAGTCACTTCGGCGCCCTCGATCACGTCGAGCAGCTTCGGAATGCCGTAGCGGCCCTGGGACCGCAACTGTGCGATGCGCGTGATGAGCAAATCCTCGGTGAGGAGCCTGTCTCGCAGCGCGCCGTCGAGGGCCGCGGTGAGCCGCTGCGGTGAGTGACGGCGCGCCAGGTTGATGAGGGTGCGGGTGGGGTTGGTGACCGGCAGCCCCTCGATGAACACTCGGTCATCGAGCGGCATGTCGAGGGTGGTGTGCACCCGCAAACCCGGCCGTCGCACGTATGAGCCTCGAGGCAGCAGGACGTGGAACGGGGGAGCGAAGGCATCTCGGTCGGCGAAGCCGTCGAAGCTGTGCAACGTCGCTGCCGAGTCGGCGTCGATCCACGCCACTGGCTTGATGTCGAGTAGCAATGCCGCTGCGTGATCCTGGGGAGTGAAGTCGTCGAAGGAACTGCGAAGGGTTCGTACACCGAACCGAGTGAGGAGGCCGCTCGAGATCCAGCCTCGAAGCACGTCGGCCGGAACTCCGGCCTGGTGAGCCTGCCCTGCGAGGAAGGCTCCGTGCTGACCTTGGGCGAGGGCGGCAAGGCCCTTCACGTTGGTCATGCGTCCCCGGACTATCGCCGTCGAGGCCTTGTCGACAACCTTTCCTGGTTTGTGTCAAAAAGCTGGACCCGTCGGCCCTGGTCAGGGCTTGTCACCTTTTACGTAAAGCGGGTTAGGGGAGCCAGGAGGGGCGGGTGGACTCGTAGGAGTCGATGGCGGAGGCGTGGGTGAGGGTGATGCCGATGTCGTCGAGGCCGTTGAGGAACCGGTGCTGGGTCTGCGGGTCGATGGGGAACGACTCGGTGATGCCCGCGGCCGGCACCTCCAACGAGAGGCGCTCCATGTCGACCGTGATCTCGGTGGCCGGGTCGGCCTCGATGGCGGCCCAGATGGCCTCCACCACACCCAGCGACGCCACCACGGGCACCAGCCCGTTCTTGGTGCAGTTGTTGCGGAAGATGTCGCTGAAGCTGGGCGCGATGACGGCATCGAAGCCGTACTGCTGGATGGCCCACACGGCGTGCTCGCGCGACGAGCCGACGCCGAACGACGGACCCGCAACGAGGATGCTGGCGCCCACGTAGCGCTCGTCGTTGAGCACGAAGTTGCGGTCGTCGCGCCACGTGGAGAACAGGCCCTTCTCGAACCCGGTGCGCTCGACCCGCTTCAACCACTCGGCCGGGATGATCTGGTCGGTGTCGACGTCGCTGCGCTTCAGCGGCACGCCACGGCCAGAGATGATGCGAACGGCTTTCATGACAGTGCCTCCAACATGTCGGGGGTGGCGAAACGGCCGACCACAGCGGTGGCGGCGGCAATCTCGGGCGACACCAGATGGGTGCGGCCGCCACGACCCTGGCGGCCTTCGAAGTTGCGGTTGCTGGTGCTGGCAGCACGCTCGCCCGGGGCGAGCTTGTCGGGGTTCATCGCCAGGCACATGCTGCAACCGGGCTCGCGCCAATCGGCACCCGCCGCACGGAACACCTCGGGCAAACCCTCGGCCTCGGCCTGTGCCTTCACCGCATGGCTGCCGGGCACCACCATCACCCGCGGCACCGTCACCGTGCGACCCTTCATGACCGCCGCGGCGGCTCGTAGGTCTTCGATGCGGCTGTTGGTGCACGATCCGATGAAGACGGTGTCGACCGGAACGTCGGTGAGCTTGGTGCCGGCCGTCAGCCCCATGTACTCCAGGGCGCGGGCGACCGTTTCGCGGGTGGTGGGGTCGTCGAAGCTGTCGGGGGAGGGCACCGTGCCGTCGATGGCCATCACTTGTGCCGGGTTGGTGCCCCACGTGACGTGCGGGCGGAGGGTGGCGGCGTCGATGACGACCTCCTTGTCGAACACCGCACCGTCGTCGGTGACCAGCGAACGCCAGTCGGCGACGGCGGCCTCCCAGGCGTCGCCCTTGGGGGCGTGCTCGCGGCCCTGCAGGTACTCGAAGGTGACCTCGTCGGGCGCCACCAGGCCGGCCTTCGCCCCGGCCTCGATGCTCATGTTGCACAGGGTCATGCGGCCCTCCATGGAGAGCGCCCGAATGGCCGACCCGCGGTACTCGATGACATGACCGATGCCGCCGCCGGTGCCGATGGTGCCGATGATGGCCAGCACGATGTCTTTGGCCGTCACGTCGGCGGGAGCCTGGCCCTCCACCGTGACACTCATCCACTTCGGGCGACTCTGCGGCAGGGTCTGGGTGGCGAGCACGTGCTCGACCTCGCTGGTGCCGATGCCGAACGCCAACGCGCCGAACGCACCATGCGTCGCGGTGTGGCTGTCGCCGCACACCACGGTCATGCCGGGCAGGGTGCGCCCCTGCTCGGGAGCGATGACGTGCACGATGCCCTGCTGCGGGTGGCCCATCGGGAACTCGACGATGCCGAACTCTTTGGTGTTCTCGCGCAGCACTTCCACCTGGCGGGCGCTGATGGGGTCGGCGATGGGCTGATCGATGTCGGCCGTGGGCACGTTGTGGTCTTCGGTGGCCACCGTGAGGTCGGGGCGACGAACGGTGCGGCCAGTGAGGCGCAGTCCGTCGAACGCCTGCGGGCTGGTGACCTCGTGCACGAGGTGCAGGTCGATGTAGAGCAGGTCGGGTTCCCCCGGTGCGGCGTGCACCACGTGGCGGTCCCACACCTTCTCGGCAAGTGTGCGCGGCTTGGTCATGTCGCTCCTCGACGTCGTCGGATGTCTCAATATGTGAGATGACGTTCTCGAATGCTCAGCCTATCGCTCGGAACGTGGCGACGGCAATGCCGAAACGACGGCGTTGTTCACCATTTCTCCTCAAAGCCACGGAGCGTGGCGAAACCAGACACTTCTGAACTTCAGCGCGAGACGATCACTGCCGACACTCACGGTGCATCTCAGGAGGTTGCACCCCATGGACAGTCTGCTCATCCATCTCGATCGCACCGACGAACTCGACGAAGGCGCTCCCGCTCAGCCCGGTACCCGTTGGACCGGCACCCGCTGGACCGGTACTCGTTGGACGGGTACTCGTTGGACGGGTACTCGT
>DMQJ01000278.1:0-1558 GCA_003455715.1 Acidimicrobiaceae bacterium
CTGGTCTGTCGCGCCGGGGGTGGCGGCAGGCACCGGCGGCACGGTCATCGGGCGACGGAACAACCGGTGATAGCGCTCGGCCGCTCGCACGTTCTCCTGGTGGCGGAGACGGGCGATCTCGAAGTGGATGGGGGTCTGGAACATGGCTCGTCCTCGCTGATGGCTCCTACACCATCAGGATGCGCCACTGAGGTGGCCCGTCACATCGGGCGACCTGCGTATTTACGTGCGCAGGCGGCCTAGGTATGCCGCCCGTCACACGCGTCGTTGTGCGCCACGGCCAGTCAGTCGCTGAAGGCGTCGATCATCGCGTGCACGTCGCCCAGCGGGTACAGGATCGGGCAGGTGCAGCCGTGGTCGATGTACTGCTGCACCTTGGCCCGGGCATCCTCGGGGGTGCCGCTGGCCGTGAGCATCTGCACGATCTCGTCGGGTACGAGCTTGCTGGCGGCCTCCACCTGCTCGTGGGTGGCCGGCCAGGTGAGCACCTCGCCCACCTTGTCGAGCAGGCTCTGCGGCACGCCGCTGGCCTTCATGATGTGCGGCTGTTGGCCGAGGTACTGGGTGACCATCAGGCGAGCCATGTCGAGTGCGGTCTGGCGGTCTTCGTGCACGCTGCACACCACCAACTGCGGCCGGTCGATGGAGTCGATGCTGCGGCCGGCCTTGGCCGCGCCGTTGCCGAGGGCCTCCATCGCCTGAGCGTTGTAGTCGGGCGAGACGAGGTAGTTCAGCACGGCACCGTCGGCGATCTCGCCGGTGAGCTCCATCATCTGCATGCCGGTGGCACCGATGTAGATGGGCACGTTCTTCGGGCGGCGCTCCTGGTACACGTAGTCGAGTTCCACACCGTCGAGATGCACGTACTGGCCGTCCATCGTGACGGTCTCGTTGTTCAGCAGGGCACGCACCGCGGTGACGATCTCGCGCATCACCGTGAGCGGGCGGGCGCGGTCGATGCCCACCTTCTTGGCCAGCGGGTCCCACCACGCGCCAATGCCGCAAATGATGCGATCTTCGGCCAGGTCATCCAGCGTCAGGAAGGTGGCGGCCAGCAGGCCAATGTTGCGCGTCCAGTTGTTGGTGACGCCGCTGGCAATTTTCAGGGTGGTGGTGTGGGCGGCAAAGGCAGCCATGGGCACGATGGCATCGCGCACCAGGCGGCTTTCCGCCTGCCACACGGCCTCGAACCCTTTGGACTCGGCATATTTCACCAGTTCAATGCCCTCACGAATGTCGTGGGCATCTTGCAAATACAGTGCTACGCGGTCTTTTGACATGAGATTCTCCTGGTTTTAGTGGTTGGGGGATAGTGGCTAGTTGTTAGAACCAGCAACTAGCCACTATCCCCTATTAACTATTCGCTCGCNNGGCCAGCGGGTCCCACCACGCGCCGATGCCGAGGATCACGCGGCCGGGGGCCAGGTCGTCGAGCGTGCTGAACGTGGCCGCCAGGCGAGCCGGGTTGCGGCTCCAGCAGTCGACCACGCCCGAGCCCACCTTGATGCGTTCGGTGACACTGGCGAACGCGGCCATCGGCACCGTGGCCTCACGCACG
>DMQJ01000278.1:1763-2006 GCA_003455715.1 Acidimicrobiaceae bacterium
GCCGTGGCCTCACGCACGAGACGGCTCTCGGCCTGCCACACCGCGTCGAAACCCTTGGCCTCGGCGTACTTGACGATCTCCATGCCCTCACGAATGGGGTGGGCATCCTGCAGGTAGAGCGCAACCGGCGTGTCCATACGCCCGACCTTACCCCGCTTTACGTTTTGTCAACCCATCTTCGGCGTTGACACCGCCCCTCACGCGGTCTCAGCGCCAACGTTGCCAGGCCCTCCCCAAAGTTGG
>DMQJ01000278.1:2341-2601 GCA_003455715.1 Acidimicrobiaceae bacterium
GTTGGCGGTGGCGCCGCACCCCACACCGTCCCAGCGCCGACTTTGGGTGGGGTGGGGTGGGGGTTAGAGGTGGGTGAAGAGGCGGTGGGCTTGTTCGGCGGCTTTGGCGCGCACTTCGGCGAGGTCGACCCGAGTGGGGAGGCCATCGCGCACCAACACTTCGCCGTCGTCGCGCACGACGTCGAGCGCGCGTACGCCGGGGGTGAAGGCGACGTGCCAGGCAGAGTCGGCGTGCGGGTAGTTCCACGTCACGCGGTCGG
>DMQJ01000278.1:2804-3072 GCA_003455715.1 Acidimicrobiaceae bacterium
GGTAGTTCCACGTCACGCGGTCGGCCCGGGCCTCGGGGAACAACGCGTACCCGTTCTCCAACCAGCCCCACACGGTGTCGGGCGACGCCAGCACGTCGTCTTCGCGCAGACGCACGTAGGCCAGGCGGAACTCCTCCAGCATGTCGGCCCCGATGCCGTCGGTGCCGAGCACGATGCGGTTCGGACGTGCCGCAGGCCGGGCGTAGCCCACCGAGTTGTTCATGTTGCTGCGCGGGTTGTGCGCGATGGTGCCGGGCAACTCGCGGTC
>DMQJ01000130.1:0-2781 GCA_003455715.1 Acidimicrobiaceae bacterium
CGCATCTGCCAACGCGGCAGACGCAGGGGCCGACGACAACGCGGCCACCGACCCGCGCAAGAAGCGTCGCCGCAGTGCGCGGAGCAAGACGGCGCTCCCCGGCCGCGGCGCGCCTGGACCGGTCGCTCAACTCGATCCCGATGTGCTCGAGCGGCGCCGTGGGCGTGAGCGCAACGGACGGCCTGTCGGTCGCTATCTCATGTGTGTGCAGGTGCGGCCCACCCTCACCCAGGTGGCCGTGCTTGAGGGTCGCAACCTCATCGAGCACTACGTCAGTCGCCCCGCCGACGACGTGAGCCAGATTCACGGCAACATCTACGTCGGCAAGGTGCAGAACGTGTTGCCTGGTATGGAGGCTGCGTTCGTCGACATCGGTACCCCCAAGAATGCGGTCTTGTACCGGGGCGATGTGCAGTACAACGAGGAAGACATCGTCGAGAAGTCGGCGCAGCCGCGTATCGAGCAGATGCTTCGGAGCAAGCAGCTCATCGTGTGCCAGGTCACCAAGAACCCCATCGGGGCGAAGGGTGCACGGCTCACCCAGGAGGTGTCGCTGCCCGGCCGGTTCGTGGTGCTCATTCCCAACTCCAAGACCTACGGCATCTCCAAGCGGTTGCCCGACGACGTACGCAAACGCCTGCGCAACATTCTCGATCGGGTGAAGCCTGCCGAGCACGGCCTCATCGTGCGCACAGCCGCCGAGCATGCCACCGAGCACGAGTTGCGGGCCGACATGACCCGCCTGCTCGACCAGTGGAACGCCATCGAGGCCAAGGCCAAGAAGGCGCAAGGGCCTGCGCTGCTGTACCGCGAGCCTGAGTTGGCCGTGCGGGTCATTCGCGAGGAGTTCAACGCCGAGTACCGCGGCATCGTCATCGACGATCAGCGACTGTTCGAGGATGTACGCGACTATGTCGGTGCCTTCAACCCCGAACTCGCCGACAGGGTCGAGCACTTCGATGCCATCGAGGATGGCTTGCCCTTGTTCGAGCGGTTCCACATTCACGAGCAACTGCACAAGGCGCTCGACCGCAAGGTGTGGCTGCCCAGTGGTGGGTCGCTCATCATCGAGCACACCGAGGCGCTCACCGTCATCGACGTCAACACCGGCAAGAACGTGGGCACCACCAACCTCGAGGAGACGGTGTACCGCAACAACCTCGAGGCCGCGGAGGAGGTCGCCAAGCAGCTTCGTCTGCGCGATATCGGCGGCATCGTGGTGATCGACTTCATCGACATGGAGATCAAGGACAATCGCAAGAAGGTGGTGGAAGCCTTCCGGTCGGCGCTGGCCCGCGACAAGACGCGCACCCAGGTGTTCGACATCTCCGAGCTGGGTCTGGTGGAGATGACCCGTAAGCGCATCGGTGAGGGGCTGCTGGTGAACTTCGCCGACCAGTGCCCGAACTGCCAGGGGCGCGGTGTCGTCATCGACCACGCCCTCCTGGAATGACGTTTGTTGCGTCCGGGCGGTTTCGACCGGCCCGGGGCACCGATAGGCTTGCAGGGCTATGTACGCAGTGATCGCTTCCGGCGGGAAACAGGCCCGTGTCGCCGAGGGTCAGCAGCTCCATGTCGAGTTGCTCGACGCCGAGCAGGGCGCCGAGGTTTCCCTTACTCCAGTCCTTCTCGTCGACGGTGAGACCGTTCTCGCCACGCCCGACCAGCTGAAGGGCGCCACCGTCACCGCCAAGGTGGTGGGTTGGGCCAAGGGCCCGAAGATCAATGGCTTCACCTACAAGCGCCGCACCAATCAGCGTCGTCGCTACGGGCACCGCCAGAAGTACCACGTTCTCGAGATCACCTCCATCACGAAGGGCTGAGCGAACATGTCGAAGACCAAGGGCGGCGGCTCCACTCGTAACGGCCGCGATTCCAATGCACAGCGCCTCGGCGTGAAGGCCTTCGGTGGGCAGAAGGTCACCGCCGGCAGCATCCTCATGCGCCAGCGCGGCACCCAGTTCCACCCGGGCAAGAACGTGGGCATCGGTGGCGACGACACCCTGTTCGCACTCACCGACGGTTCCGTCAAGTTCGGTCAGCGCGGTGGCCGCCGGGTCATCGACATCGAACCGGTCGCCTGACCACCCACCTTTCGTGCATCAGCCCGGCCGCGAGGCCGGGCTGTTGTCGTTTTCAGACCGGCGTGTCGATGCCGTGGGGGAGTTGCTCGATCGGCCACTCGAGCAGCGTGACGGCCTGTCGGCAGGCGAAGCGATCGGTCATCCCGCCCACGTATGCAACCGCGGCGTGCACGACATGGGGATCGCCGGCGTCGGCATCGGGGGCGTCGGGCAGAAGCGTGGGGTGGGCGCTGTAGTGCTCGACCAGTGCACGCAGCATGTTGATGACCGCTGCGCCCTGTGCACGTGAGGCCGGGCGAAGGTAGATGTGGTCGTAGTTGAACCGACGGAACGCGGCGAGTGCTTCCGCCTGCGGTGCGACCATGCCGATGCGCCCTGTCGATGCCGACGCATCGATCATGCCGTAGATGAAGGCTGCCAGTTGCTCGCGTCGGGTGATGCCACAGCGGCTGCGCACGAGGTCGGGCAACTGATCGGGGGTGACCACCCCGGTGGCCACCGCGTCTTCGAAGTCGTGGCACACGTAGGCGATACGGTCGGCCCAGCTCACCACTTCGCCTTCCGGGGTGGCTGGCGCTGGCCGACTCCAGGAGTGGTTGCGGATACCGTCGAGTGTCTCGCGGCACAGGTTGAGCGACGCAAGGGTGACGTCGGCTCCCCACGGGGCATGATCGAAGGTGTGCTTGGCGACGAAGTC
>DMQJ01000130.1:3055-3547 GCA_003455715.1 Acidimicrobiaceae bacterium
GTGACCAAGCGCAATGGCCTCAGTGAGCAGCACGTTGAGGCCGAGGGCCCGAGCCACCGACGCTGCGACCTGGGCCACCTCCAGTGCGTGCGTGAGCCGTGTGCGTTGGTGATCGTCCGGAAAGACGAAGACCTGGGTCTTTCCCGCCAAACGGCGGAAGGCGGCGGCGTGGAGGATTCGGTCGCGGTCGCGTTCGAAGCAGGTGCGCCAAGGGTCGGGCTCCTCGTCGAGCGCTCGGTCACCGGCCCCGTGCGCCTTGGTGGCCAGCGTAGCGAGGTGCTCGTGCTCGGCATCTTCGCGGGCGGTACGGGGCAGGAGCAGCCGCGAACCGCTTCCGGCCCACGAGTCGGCGTGGGCGAGGTGGATACCTGCCGGAGCGCGATGGCCTGCCATCGTGGAGGCCCAGCGGTCGGCTCGCTCGTTCCGTCCAGTCATCGTCTGGCCAGCGTACCGACCAACCCGTCGCCGACCCCGGACCCACCCCACCCCACC
>DMQJ01000337.1:0-7542 GCA_003455715.1 Acidimicrobiaceae bacterium
CAGGACCCCGACGTGATCCTCGTCGGTGAGATCCGTGATGCCGACACCGCACGCATCGCCGTGCAGTCGGCCCTCACCGGTCACCTCGTGCTGTCGTCGTTGCACGGCACCGACAGCGTCGCCGCACTGCACCGCTTCCTCGACATGGGCATCGAAGCCTTTCTCATCGCCTCGTCGGTGGTGGGCGTCATCGGCCAGCGTCTGCTGCGCCGAGTGTGCGACTCGTGCAAGGAGCCGTACACCCCGGGCCCCGATGAACTGGCGGTGTTCCGTCAGCACAGCGGTGGCAGCGAGAAGTCGGTGTTCTACCAAGGCGCCGGCTGCAACTTCTGCGCCGGCACCGGCTACCGAGACCGAATCGGTGTGTACGAACTGTTGCGCATCACGCCGGAACTGCGCCGCCTGATCGTCGGTTGGGCCACCACCGAAGAACTGCGTCGGTTGGCCGTTGCGCAAGGTATGCGCACGATGCTCCGCGAGGCCATGGCGCTCGTGGAAGCCGACGTGACCACCATCCCTGAAGTCGTTCGAACCCTGTTCGCCAGCTAGGAGCATCAATGCCCAGGTTCGCCTACTCCGCCATCGACGCCAGCGGTGCGTCCGTCGAAGGTGTCACCAAAGCCGACACCATCGGCTCGGCTCGCGCGGGCCTGCTCGAGAACAACCTGTACCCGGTGAAGATCGAGGAGAAGCGCGGCGCGCTCCAGTTCGAGCTCACCCAGGTGAAGGTGAAGAAGAAGGAGTTGATGCACTTCACGCGTCAGCTCGCCGTGTTCGTGAAGGCGGGTATTCCGCTCACCGAAGCGCTCGAGACCATCGGCGACGAGACGACCGACATCGCGCTGCAGCGCACCATCGCCGACATGGTCGACGACCTTCGCAACGGTGGCACCCTCTCCGCTGCGGCCGCCAAGCACCCGGAGGCGTTCCCGGCCTACTACATGGGCATCCTCGGCTCCGCGGAGCTCACCGGCAAGCTCGACGAGACGCTGGAGAGCCTGGCCGGCTACCTGGAGCGCGAGCTCGACACACGCTCGAAGGTGGTATCGGCGCTGTCGTATCCCGGCGTGGTGATGGTGCTCGCCGTCTTCACGGTGATGGTGCTCGCCGGGTACGTGCTTCCTCAGTTCAAGCCCCTGTTCGAGGAACTCAACGCCGATCTGCCGTTCGCCACTCGCGCGCTGCTGTTCATCGCCGACCTCTTCACCATCTGGTGGTACATCCCATTCAGCCTGACGGCAGGGTTCATCACCTGGTTGGTGTGGATGTTCAAGTCGGAGAAGGGTCGATTGTTCAAAGATCGGTTCGTGCTCAAGCTGCCGGTCGTGAACGGCATCGTGGAGTACGCACTGCTCGAACGCTTCTGCCGCATGTTGGGCACGATGATCCAAGCGGGTGTTCCCCTGCCGGAAGCGATCAGGACCACCACCGAGGGCACCAACAACGTCGTCTTCCGCGAGCGACTGGAGGAGGCGCAAGCGGAGATGATGGAGGGCCATGGCTTCTACAAGCCGCTGGCCCGCACCGAACTGTTCCCCGGGGCAGCCCGCCAGATGTTCAAGGTGGGCGAAGAGACCGGCACGCTCGATGCCCAGTTGGCCGTCGCTGGCATCTACTTCGAGCGCGAGCTCGAGACGCGTATCAAGCGCTTCACCACCATGTTCGAGCCGGCGATGATCGTGTTCGTGGGCGTCATCGTGGGGTTCGTGGCCGTGGCGCTGGTGCAGGCGATGTACGGCGTGCTCGAAGGCGTGAAGGAACAGGCCTGAGTTGCGGCGCCTGCTTGGGCGCCATCAGTACACCCGCGGCTCCACCGGCAACGTTCGGTCGACGCACGCCTGCAGTTGGGCGCGCAAGGTGGATGAGATGGTGGGGTCGAGCAAGGTGGTGAGCCCCGGGTACACCTTGCGGCTGCCGGTGACGTTGCACAGCAGGATGGTCCACGGCTCCACCAGCCACGTGCCATCGGGCTGTTCGGTGAAGCGTGCCGTCGCCATCAACCCGTCGAGGGTGCGGGTGTCGGTGTACTTGCCGCGACCACTCACGCCCATGCCGGAGATGAAGTTGCCGAGGCTCCAGTAGACCCACGTGCCGTTCACCTGCTCGATGGGCTGCACCACGTGCGGCCCGTGGATGACGATGAGGTCGACGTCGGCCTGCGACGTAATGGTGTTCACCAATGCCCGGTCGTCGGAGTATGGGCTCTTCTGCATCTCGACGTACACGTGCAGGCTGACGATCACCACCTCTGCACCCGCGGCACGGGCAGCCGCCACGTCGTTGATCACCTTGGTGGCGGTGACTGCCTTGTCGAGCCGCCATGCATCGCGAGGCCAACCGGTGTTGGAGTTGCGGGCGTAGCTCATGTGAGCCACCCACACCCCGTTCACCCCGAACACATCGACGTTCGCCTCCTCGGGCGTGCGAGCCGTGCCCGTGTGGGTGATGCCCGCAGCGTCGAACGCGTTGAGCGTGCTGTCGATGCCTGCGTTGCCCAGGTCGTTGGAATGGTTCGACGCCGTGCTGCACCGGTCGAAGCCCACACGGCGCAGGTCGCCCGCCGCTTCGTAGGGCGCCGCGATGAGGCTGGTGCCATAGGCGCTGCGGTCGATGAAACCCGCCTTCGCGCCCGGCAGGCCGATGGGTACCTCCATGTGGCAGATCGCGAGGTCGGCCTGCTGGATGTACGGGGTGGTGGCCCGCAGCAAGGGTTCGTGGTCGTAGCGCACCCCCGGCGGTGCCGCGGCCGCGGCCGCGTTGTTGACCAATCCCTCGCTCAACCAGTCGCCCACGGCCGCAATGGTGAAGGTGCGGCCTGGAGGCGTGGTGCGCTCGACGAGCGGCTGCGGCGTCACCGGGAGGGTGACGGTGTCGTCGCCTGCACCGGCCGCCCCTGGCACGGCCAGCATCGCCGCCGCCGTCACCACCATCCAGCGAGACATCCGCACACCGCGAGCGTACGCCACCGGTTGACCCAGCTCAGCAGATGCCAGGCCTGGGTCGCACCGTAGGTCGCCTTTCGAGTCCCTCAGCTTTCGATGTACGGTGAGCGGGTGACGTCCCTGTCGTCCCGACACCGATCACCGCGGTCACGCGTCCTCTTCGCCGTTTGCGTGGTGTCCTCCATCGGGCTGGTTCCGATCACTCCTCCCAACGCCGCCGCGGTGGAGGTGCCTGCCAGCGCAGAACCAGCCCCCACCGCCCCTGCACTGCCGTCGGTTCCCACCGCCGACCGGCCGCCGTCGCCACAGGCGTCGAGCGACGACGGTGGCGCCACACCCCGAACCGCGGCGAAGATAGTTGACGGTGCAGTCGCCGCCCGTCTCGACCGCAACCCCAGTGCGCCGCTCATCGTTGAGGTCATCGCTGCCGACGGCGATGCGGCCGGCACGCTCCGCCGGCTGGGCGAGGAGCCGATCGGAGCGCTCGGCGACATCGGATTGGTGGAACTGACGCCGACACGGCTTCGCGAACTGGCAGCCACGGGCTCGTTGTCGCAGATCCGGCTGCCGGCCGACTTCCGCCGCGCATCGTTCGGCCTACCTCGACCCCAGCGCGGCACACCGAGCGACGCCATGCTGCCCTGGACATGGGAGGGGGAGGGCCTCGACGGCAGCGGGGTGGCCATCGGCATCATCGACATCTTCGACCCGGCAGTGCTCGCCACCCAGATCGCATCGACCGATCTGCCGCCCATCCCCACCGCGAACCGCCGATGCTTCAGCAAAGGACTCATCTGCCCGTTCGGTCTGCCCGGCTACACACACGGCAACTCGGTCGCCGACATCGTGGCCGACGGCGCCCCTGGCGCCACGCTCTATCTGGCAGAGGTCGACACCATCACCGACTACATCGCGGCCATCGACTGGTTCGCATCGAACGGTGTCCGCATCATCAACCATTCGGCCGGAGGCCCATTCGACGGACCCGGCGACGGAACAGGTGCCGCCGCCATGGTGATCGACTACGCCGTCAACAAGGGCATGACCTGGTTCAACTCCGCCGGCAACGCGAGCGCCGATCCTGCCTACACCACCTTCGCCGGCGGCTACTGGCGCGGAACCTGGGCCGACCCCGACAACGATCGATGGCTGAACTTCAAGGGCACCGACGAGTCGCTCACCGCGTACTGCGGCGCGCTGTTCGGCCTGCGATGGAGCGACTGGGGTGCACTCCGCACCGATTACGACCTGTACATCAGCGACTATCGAGCCTCCACACGGTCCAACGGCAGCAAGGTGCTCGCCTCTGCGTGGAACCAGGCCGCCGGCGCGGCTCCGCTCGAGGGCAACGACCTCCGTTGGCTGTGCAACACCAACAGTGCGTACGGGCCTGTGTACGACATCAACAAGGACGGTTTCGTCAGCCTGTGGGTGGCGCGCAGCAACCGATCGAGCGCGTCACCCACGGGCGATGTCCTGGAGATCATGGTCAACGGCGGGTGGCTCGAGCACTCGTCCGTTAGCGGCAGTGCTGCGCTGCCGTTCGCCGACAGCCGCAACGGAGGCATGGCGACAGTCGGTGCTCTGGGGTGGAGCGAGGAGGT
This sequence comes from Acidimicrobiaceae bacterium, assembly GCA_003455715.1. GTDB lineage: Bacteria > Actinomycetota > Acidimicrobiia > Acidimicrobiales > Ilumatobacteraceae > UBA668. The sequence goes on from DMQJ01000337.1 coordinate 4,547, forward strand.
GGCCCCGTACTCGGGCCGCGGCCCCACCAACGACGGGCGGACGAAGCCCGACTTCGTCGCCCTCGGATGCCTCCGGACCTCCATCGACGGACCCATCGATCCCGGCTGCCAAACGTACGGCTTCTCTGGTACCAGTGCGGCCGCACCCATGCTGGCCGGGATGGCCGCAATTGGTCTCGATGTGTTCGGGTTTCCGCGGCCCGCCGATGTGATCAGTTGGCTTCGCGCGCGAGTCCCAAGCAACATCGACTCCTCAGTGAAGAACAACACCGTGGGTTGGGGCTGGCCACGCTGGTCGGAGGAGGTACCGAAGTTCAAACGCGGCGGGGCGTACCTTGCGCAGGAGCCCCGGCGGGTTCTCGACACACGAGGCGTGAGCGGTGCACCCGTCGGCGCACCGATCGGCGTTCGCGGGCCTGATTCCCTCACCACCGTTTCAATCGGCGGAGATCGAGGTGAGTACCTCGTGCTCAACCTCGCGATCGTGAACGCCACCGGGCCCGGCTATCTCCAGGTGTTCCCAACGGGGTGGGGCGCCCCCGGCGCAGCGTCGAACGTGAACGTCAGCGCCGCCGGGCAGACACGAGCGAATATCGCCATCGTCCCGATGGGGGAATCCGGGTCGCTCACCTTCTATCTGAGCGGAGGAGGTCACATCATCGCCGACGTCGTGGGCTCCTTCGGCAACTACTACGCCCACCAGAAGCTCCGCACCGTCGACCCCTACCGGGCGTACGACTCGGACTCGTGCGACACGTGCACCGGCGACCGAATCGCAGGAGGGACCACGGCGCGGGTACAACTCGGGGGTACCAACGACCCAGCCGATCCCGCCAACGGCCTGCCGCTCACCTACGGGGGCAACACGGTAGATGTCGCGGTGGTGGCCGTCACCGTGACCGATCCTGTCGCCAAGGGATATCTGAGCCTGGTCACGCCCGGCGCTGCGCTCCCGCCCACCACCTCAACGCTCAACTTCGGGGCCGGCGAGTCGCTCACCACCACAGCGTTCGTCAACATCGGCGGCAGCTCGGCTGGAGCCACCGACATCTTCGTCTCCCAATCCGCGCGGGTGTTCGTCGACGTCATCGGGTACTTCGTTTGGGCGCCCGGCTCCGACGGACTGTTCACGGGGCTGTCGCCGACCCGGGTCATCGACACCAGAACCGGAGGCGGGCCGAAACCCACGCCCGGCACGACCGTGAACGCCGACATCAGTGCCACACTTGGCGTCGAGCCGTGGGAGGCAGGCGCCGTCTTCGTGAACTCGACGTCTGCCCAACCGTCGAGCGCTGGCGTGATCACTACCGGCGAAACGGCAGCGGAAGAGGCCTATCGCACCACCACGGTGCCCAACACCCAGGGGGCTGTTGCTGCCGGCACTATCGCCGCTCTGGCGCCGAACGCCCAACTCACGATGCACACCACTGCGACCACGCACCTGGTGGCCGACGTCGCCGGCTGGTTCAGTTTCGGTGTCGAGCCCTTGGCGCCGGGCGCCATGACGCCCATTGCCAGCGTCGGCCCGTCCATCGAGCAGGTCGCGCTGAGCGACAACGGAACCGTGGCGATGTTCCGCAGCCGCGACAGCGCGACGAGCTACCTCAACTCCACCGTGACGGTGTGGCGCGACGACATCGGCCTCCAGGTCGTCGTCGACGACATCGAGGTGCAGGTGACGCTCAGCGGCGATGGCACCGAGTTGCTGCTGATCACGCCGCAGTCGCTCCACTCCGACGACACCGACGCCGCCACCGACCTGTACGCGTACGACATCGGCGCCGGCACGTTCACGCTCATCCCAGTGCACCCGACGCTGACCCAGGCCTGGAAGCCGACGGTCTCCGACAACGGCGACTACGTGTCGTTCACCTCCCAGAATCAGCTGGCGGCAGCCGACACCGACTCGGCATCAGATCAGTACCTGTTCCATCGGCCGACATCGACGCTCACTCTGGTGAGCCTGCCGTCGGTGATCCAGGGGGGATGGTTGGACGGCGGCATCGTCAACGGCCCGGGCACGCATGTGGTCATCAACGCCACGCCCAGATCGGGGTCGAGTCACCAATTGTTTCTGTACTCCATCGCCACCGGAACGCTCACACCGCAGGTGGGATCCTTCAACACGCCGATAGCACCCGACGACATCTCCGACACTGCGTCGCAAGTGATGGCAACGAACCACAACGGCGTCATGCTGGTGGTGCTCCCAGACTTCGTCACTCAGCTCCCCGGCTATCCGCCGATCTACCCGGCCAGTAACCCGTCGAGCGGATCGATGACCGGTGACGGCAACGTGGTCGCGTTCGTCAACTCGAGTTCGCACTACCGACGCTTCATCGGCGCCAGCGATCCGACCGGGCCACTACTGTTCGACCGGACGACGGGGACGTTGCAGTTCGCGCATCGCACCTGGGACGGGCAGTCGCCCGACGGGGGCGTCGCGTTGGCAGCAATCTCCGACGATGGCGAGTGGCTGTTGTTTATCTCGTGGGCGACGAACCTGCTGGAAGAACCGGCCACCGGCCCCACCGCGTACCTGCTCCACGTGTCGTCGCTGTAGTCCTGCCGTCGCCCGGCCGGGCCGACGAGGTGCCCTGCCACCTCGCTGTCGCCATCGCCTTCGGTTCGGGACGAAGGTCCGTGGCGATGCGACGTGGCAGGGTCGTAGGGTCGGCGACGGATGTACCGCATCGTGCGCCGCGAGGCGCTCACCCCCACGACGTTCCTCTGGGACGTCGACGCTCCCGACGTCGCCGCTGCCGCGCACGCGGGGCAGTTCGTGATGGTGCGCCTCCACGACGGCGCCGAGCGCATACCGCTCACCATCGCCGACTTCGACGTCGCGGCGGGCACGGTCACCGTCGTGGTGCAGGCACTGGGCCGTAGCACCGTGGAGATGCGCGATCGCTACCAGGAGGGCGACACGTTCGCCGACTTCGTCGGCCCGTTGGGCATGCCCACCGAGATCGAACCGGTGAGCAGATCGGAAGAGC
>DMQJ01000337.1:7714-7989 GCA_003455715.1 Acidimicrobiaceae bacterium
CCCACCGAGATCGAACCGGTGAGCCCAGCCGGAAGTCGGCACGTGGTGTTGGTGGGTGGTGGCCTCGGCGTGGCGCCGGTGTTCCCGCAGCTGCGGGCCTTCAAGCAGGCCGGGTGGCGCACCACCGCCATCGTCGGCTTCCGCAACGCCGACCTGATGTTCTGGACCGACCGGCTGGGTGAGTGGGCCGACGAGCTGGTGGTGTGCACCGACGACGGTTCGTTCGGTCGGCCAGGGCTGGTCACCGCGGCACTCGCCGATGCGATGGCGACCAC
>DMQJ01000337.1:8237-8724 GCA_003455715.1 Acidimicrobiaceae bacterium
CCCCGACCCGACCTGGCCGTCGCCATCGGGCCGATGGTGATGATGCGTGCCTGCGCCGACGTCACTCGTCCGCTGGGGGTGCACACGGTGGTGTCGCTCAACACGATCATGGTCGACGGCACGGGCATGTGTGGCTCGTGCCGGGTCACGGTGGATGGCGTCACCCGCTTCGCATGCACCGAAGGCCCCGACTTCGATGCGCACTGCGTCGACTTCGACGAACTGCTCACCCGCCAACGGCGGTTCCGCAGCGAGGAGCACACCGCCAACGCCGACTACGAGCACCGCTGCGAGGTGGAGCAGCAACTGTTCGTGGAAGGAAAGCGCACCTACAAGAAGCTGCGCGAGATCGAGCCCACACGAGTGCCCATGGCGGTGCGCGACCCTGCGGCTCGCACGCGCACGTTCGACGAGGTGTCGCTGGGCTACTCGCTGAGTGAGGCGCTCCGAGAGGCCGAGCGGTGCCTGCAGTGCAGCCGCCCCACGT
>DMQJ01000337.1:8908-9162 GCA_003455715.1 Acidimicrobiaceae bacterium
GCCTGCAGTGCAGCCGCCCCACGTGCATCAGCGGCTGCCCGGTGGAGATCGACATTCCACGCTTCATCCGCCACCTGTTGGTGAAGGACGTCGATGGCGCTCTGGGCGTCATTCGCGAGTCGAGCATTCTGCCCAGCGTGTGCGGTCGGGTGTGCCCGCAGGAGCATCAGTGCGAGGCGCAGTGCGTCATCGCCAAGCGGATGGAACCCGTCGCCATCGGGCGCCTCGAGCGCTACGTGGGCAGATCGGAAGAG
>DMQJ01000330.1:0-607 GCA_003455715.1 Acidimicrobiaceae bacterium
GCCGGCCCTCTGGGGGGCCCACGCAACACGCGGGGCGGGGCCGCCCCGCAGCGAGCCGCCGTCGAACAACGGGGCGGCGACGGCGAGCGCCTCGCCACGACGTGTCACTGGTGACGACTCAGCTGCAGCCGCTGGTGCTCCCGCACGAGGGGCAGGCGTGGCACGAGCCGGCCCGCACCATCTGCACACCGCACTGCATGCACATCGGGGCGTCGCTGTGGCGCACGGCCGGACGGGCGACACCACCGGGGTTGGTGACGTCGTTGTTCGGGGCGGGCGGGGCCACACCGAGCTCCATCTGGGTGGCCAGTTCCTCCACCGAGGGCACGCTCTTCGGGTCGGCGGCGATGTCGCTACCCGTGCGGCTCTCGATGACGCTCTCCTCCACACCGGGCAGGGTGGGCTGCAGGCGCTCGTCGATGGAGAAGATGCCCATCTCGGCGCGCTCGTCGTAGGTGAGGTACTCCAGCGCGAGGCGACGGAACAGATAGTCCATGATCGACGAAGCGAACCGGATGTCGGGGTCGTCGGTCATACCCGCCGGCTCGAAGCGCATGTTGACGAACGCCTCCACGAACGAACGCAGCGGCACGCCGTACTGCAAGCC
>DMQJ01000330.1:793-943 GCA_003455715.1 Acidimicrobiaceae bacterium
CAGCGGCACGCCGTACTGCAAGCCGTAGCTGATGCTCTTCGCGAAGGCATCCATGATGCCGCTGAGCGTCGAGCCCTGCTTTGACACGGTGAGGAAGATCTCGCCGGGCTGGCCGTTCTCGTACTCGCCAATGGTGGCGAACCCCTTCGA
>DMQJ01000330.1:1172-1480 GCA_003455715.1 Acidimicrobiaceae bacterium
CGAGTCGGCAACACGGAACTCGAACGTGCGGCCACGGCGGCTGCGGGGCAGCTTCTGGCGGATCGGCTGGTGCACCACCCGCTCGACGATGCGCTCGATCACCTGGGCTGCCTCGGCCGCCGCAGCGGTGGGCTCGGCCGAGTCGTTGTCCTTCTTGGCGGTGCTCAGCGGCTGGGCCACCTTGCAGTTGTCGCGGTAGATGGCCACGGCCTTCAGACCGAGCTCCCAGCTCAGCTGATGCAACTGCTCGATGTCTTCCACCGAGGCCTCTTCGGGCATGTTGACCGTCTTGGAGATGGCGCCCGAGA
>DMQJ01000330.1:1691-3244 GCA_003455715.1 Acidimicrobiaceae bacterium
GAGATGGCGCCCGAGATGAACGGCTGCACCGCACCCATCATGCGCACATGGCCCTCGTAGTGGATGGTGTTGTCGCCCATGCTGCAGGCGAACACCGCCACATGCTCGGCTGCCAGGTGCGGGGCCCCGAGGATGCTCTTCTCGCGGTCGATGTAGGCGACGATGTCGTCGATCTGGGCAGCGGTGTAGCCCATGCGGCGCAGCGCACGCGGGATGGTCTGGTTGACGATCACCATCGTGCCGCCACCCACCAGCTTCTTCATCTTCACCAGACCGAGGTCGGGCTCGATACCGGTGGTGTCGCAGTCCATCATCAGGCCGATGGTGCCCGTGGGGGCCAGCACCGATGCCTGGCTGTTGCGCACGCCGTACTCCTCACCGTCGCGCACTGCGGCTTCCCACGCGGCTGCGCCGGCGGCCACCAGTTCCTCCGGCACCACATGGGTGTCGATGATCTCGGCGTGGGCGTCGCGGTGCATGCGCAGCACGTTGAGCATGTACTGCTCGTTGTCGGCGAAACCGGCGAACGGGCCCATGCGGCTGGCGGTGCGGGCGCTGACGGCATAAGCGTGGCCGGTCATCAGCGACGTGAGGGCAGCCGCCCAGGCACGGCCCTCGAACGAGTCGTAGGGCAGGCCGAGCGCCATCAGCGTCGCGCCGAGGTTGGCGTAGCCGAGGCCGAGCTGGCGGAACTTGCGGCTGTTCTCGCCGATCGGCTCGGTGGGGTAATCGGCCCGGCCGACCAAGATTTCCTGGGCGGTGAACATGACCTCGATGGTGTGCATGTAGCTGGCCACGTCGAAGTCGCCCGACTCGTCGAGGTACTTCAGCAGGTTGATGCTGGCCAGGTTGCAGGCCGAGTTGTCGAGGTGCATGTACTCGCTGCACGGGTTGGAGCCGTTGATACGCCCCGTGGCGTGCGCGGTGTGCCACTTGTTGATGGTGGTGTCGAACTGCAGGCCGGGGTCGGCGCACTCCCAGCTGGCCTGGGCGATGGCACGCCACAGGTCACGGGCCCGAACGGTGCGCACCGGGGTGCCATCGGTGACGGCCTTCAGATCCCAGTCGGTGTCGTTGATGACGGCCTGCATGAACTCGTCGGTGACACGCACCGAGTTGTTGGCGTTCTGGTACTGGATGCTGAACGAGTCGGCACCGTCGAGATCCATGTCGAAGCCGGCGTCGCGCAACACGCGCGCCTTCTTCTCCTCCTTGGCCTTGCACCACACGAACTCTTCGACGTCGGGGTGATCGACGTTGAGGATGACCATCTTCGCCGCACGACGGGTCTTGCCGCCGCTCTTGATGGTGCCCGCCGAGGCGTCGGCGCCGCGCATGAAGCTCACCGGGCCGCTCGCCGTGCCGCCACCGTTGAGCAGCTCGTAGCTGGAACGGATCTTCGACAGGTTGATGCCAGCACCCGAGCCACCCTTGAAGATGACGCCTTCTTCTCCTCCTTGGCCTTGCACCACACGAACTCTTCGACGTCGGGGTGATCGACGTTGAGGATGACCATCTTCGCCGCACGACGGGTCTTGCCGCCGCTCTTGATG
>DMQJ01000330.1:3415-3967 GCA_003455715.1 Acidimicrobiaceae bacterium
GTTGAACCACACCGGGCTGTTGAACGCCGCCCGCTGTGTGACGAGGATGTACTTCAACTCGTGGTTGAACGCGTCGACCTCGGCCTGATCGGCGAAGTAGCCGCCCTCGACACCCCACTGGGTGATGGTGTCGGCCACGCGATCGATGACCTGGCGCAGCGACTGCTCGCGCTCGGGGGTGCCCAAGGTGCCGCGGAAGTACTTCTGGGCGACGATGTTGGTGGCGTTGAGCGACCAGTCGACCGGGAACTCCACACCCAGCTGCTCGAAGGCAACCGTGCCGTCCTTCCAGTTGCTGATGCGAGCATCACGCAGCTCCCACACCACCTCGTCGTACGGGTGCACGCCTGGAGTGGTGAAGTGGCGGTGAATCCCGATGGCGAGGCGATCCGGTGCCAGTGACATGGTGTGCTCCTTGGAAGGCGAGGGTGACGAACGTGGTGACGATGTAGCGGCTGGCCGCCCGTGGAAGGCTTCATCGACCAACCACAAGATGTGGTAGCCGGTGGGCCCCCTTGACCGCCATCACCACAAGGCTTGGTATTACAGCAC
>DMQJ01000330.1:4190-4435 GCA_003455715.1 Acidimicrobiaceae bacterium
CCACAAGGCTTGGTATTACAGCACTGTAGTTACAACGGTGTCAATGACCAACCTGCGAACCCGCACGGTTGCCCTGCTGCGAGCGTGGCCAGCGGTGCAAGGTCGCAGGTTTCGGGAGCTCCTGCCCCACAGCGCCAGCCGCGCGCCGCCGGCCGAGCGGTGGCCGGTTGCCCGCTCTGTCGCTGCCCATCCGCGCCTTGCACCGCTGCCAGCTACGGGCGCCACCCTAGAGGCGCCCCCCTGTG
>DMQJ01000185.1 GCA_003455715.1 Acidimicrobiaceae bacterium
CCCCTTCCCCTCCCCCCCAGCACCGGGCGCAGGCACCGCCTCCTCCCCCTCACCCACCCCCGACTCCTTCGCCGCGCCTCCGGGGGACGGCTCGGGGCGCGGGGCAGGGGGCTTGCGGCGGAACCAGTCTCGAACGGCCATGACGATCTCCTCTAGATGGGACGGTTGATGAAGGCAGTCACGACGACGCCGTGCACCTCTCGGCGTTCTTCGAATCGGAGAACGCACGGCTCGACCTGCACCTCGACGAAGCCACAAGCGGCGAGCTGCCGCTGGATCCAACTCGGATGATGCACGTATCGACCGCTGCGGGTGAGGGCGTAGCCAGCCGAGTCGCAGCCCGCGCCGTCCGGTTCCGGCGTCTCGATGGTGAACGCAAGCACGCCTCCCGCGCGTAACGATCGCGCGGCAGCGACGAACACCGGGCGGAGGTCGCCGATGTAGATGAGCGTGTCGGCCGAGATGAGGAGCTCGAACGCACCTGGCCGGCCATCGAGGAAGGCAGTGAGTTCTCCCACCACCAACTCGTCGTAACAGTCGCGTTTGCGCGCCTTGGACACCATGCCCGGCGACAGGTCGACGCCCACCAGCGAATCGACCGACGGGCGCAACCCTCCGCTCACCAACGCCGCACCCACCAGCCCGGTGCCACAGCCGAGGTCTGCCGCGGCCTGCACGGGCGCGGACAACAACGCTGCTACCCGTCGCACCAGGAGTTCGGGCGCCTTGTAGCCGAGCTCGGCGAGATGCTCTTCGAAGCGATCCGCATACGAGTCGAACAAGGCGGTCACGTAGTGAGCATCGGCGCGTTCGAGTCGCTCACCCCGATGCGCCGCGTGCAGGTGGCGGGCGCTCGGGTTCTCCGGGGCCGCCGCCAGCCAACCGTCGAGCGCGCGGCCCATCAGTTCGTCGTCGTCGACGTGTCGGGCGGCGATGGCAAGGCGGCGCCACACATCGGGGTCGTCGGGGAGCAACTCAATCAGCCGCTCCCCCGCCTCGCGAGCATCGACCCATCGGCCGGTGGTGCGGGCCATCGATTCTCTCGCCAGCCACAGATCGTGGTGCGCAGGGTGCGCCGCGCACCCATGGCGCGCCGCCACCAACGCCTCCGCTGCACGATCGGCTCGGTGCAACATACGCACCAACTGCAGGTGCAGATCGGCGCGCTGCGGTGCCGCAAGCACCAGCCGCTGCAACAACACGACGGCCTCGTCGACCCGACCAGCTTGGTGCAGGGCCCTCACCAAGTCGTGGACCACGGTGAGCCGGGTCTGCCCACCTTCGACGGCACCCTGGAGAAGTTCCACCGCAGCCACAGCGTCGCCGGCGGCGAGCGCCGCCCGAGCCAAACGCTGCACATCACCAACGTCGACCTGGTCGACCGTGTCGACTCGCTGGTTCATGCGCGGGCCCTCCAGGGTGGAACGACGGGTAAGGAGCACATCGTGGCTCACCCGCGTCAATCAGTCACTGGGCATCTTCCCGGTTCTGGCCCGAAAACGACGACGCTGGCGGTGAATCCTCGGTTCGACCGAAGATTCGCCGCCAGCGTCGGCAGACAGCTGCTACTCGCCGCGAACGCGCTTGACGATCTCGGTGCTGATGTTGCCCGGGACCTCCTGGTACTGAGCGAACTGCATCGTGTAGGTGGCGCGACCCTGCGTGCTGGAGCGCAGGTCGGTGGAGTAGCCGAACATCTCCGACAGCGGCACCTGGGCACGCACGACCTGAGTGTTGCCCAGGGCCTCCATGCCTTCGATGCGGCCACGGCGGCTGTTGAGGTCGCCCACCACCGAACCCATGTACTCCTCGGGGGTGACCACTTCCACTTGCATGATCGGCTCGAGGATGACCGGCTTGGCCATCTCGGCGGCCTTCTTGAACGCCATCTGGCCGGCGATCTTGAACGCCATTTCCGACGAGTCGACGTCGTGGTACTGGCCGTCGACCAGGGTGGCCTTCACGTCCACCGTGGGGTAGCCGGCGAGCACACCGTTGTCGAGTGCGCTCTGAATGCCCTGGTTGGTGGGCTGGATGTACTCACGAGGGATGCGGCCACCGCTGATCTTGTCGACGAACTCGTAACCCTTGCCCGGGTTGGGCTCGAGGTCGATCTTGACCACGGCGAACTGGCCGGAACCACCGGTCTGCTTCACGTGGCGGTACTCGACCGTCTCGACCTTCTTGGTGATGGTTTCGCGGTAGGCCACCTGCGGCTTGCCCACCGTGGCGACCACGTTGAACTCGCGCTGCATACGGTCGACCAGGATCTCGAGGTGCAACTCGCCCATGCCTGAGATGACGGTCTGGCCGGTCTCTTCGTCGGTACGCACCCGGAACGTGGGGTCTTCGTCGGAGAGGCTCTTCAGGGCCTTGCCGAGCTTGTCCTGGTCGTCCTTCGTCTTCGGCTCGATGGCCACGTGGATGACCGGCTCGGGGAACTCCATGCGCTCGAGAATGATCGGGTTGCTGCGGTCGCACAGGGTGTCGCCGGTGGTGACTTCCTTGAAGCCGAGGCCGGCCACGATGTCGCCGGCGAGCGCCACGTCGAGGTCTTCGCGCTGGTTGGCGTGCATCAGCAGGATGCGGCCGAGACGCTCGCGCTTCTCCTTGGTGGAGTTGTAGACCTCGTCGCCCTTGTTGACCTGACCCGAGTAGACGCGGAAGTAGGTGAGCTTGCCGAACGGGTCGGCCACGATCTTGAAGGCCAGCGCCGCGAACGGCTCCTTCTCGTCGGCCTTGCGCACGAGGATCTCGTCTTCATGGCCGGGCTTGGTGCCCTCGGTGGGCGGGATGTCGAGCGGGCTCGGCAGGAAGTCGATGACGGCGTCGAGCATGGGCTGCACACCCTTGTTCTTGAACGCCG
>DMQJ01000488.1:0-642 GCA_003455715.1 Acidimicrobiaceae bacterium
GGAATCAGTGGTGCGGCGGCCGAGGCCGGCGTCGCGGGCGCGGAGGGCGGCGTCGGTGCGGTCGGTGGCGTGGAGCTTGTTGAGGATGTTGGAGACGTGGTTGGCCACGGTGCGCGGGCTCAGGTGCAACGCCTTCGCGATCTGCGGGTTGGTGGCGCCGCTGGCGAGGTGGGTGAGAACCTCGCGTTCTCGTTCGGTCAGCTCGGGGAACGGGACATGGGCACGTCTCGGTGCCTCACTGGTGAGGAGTCGTAGTACTCGCTCGGCGACGCCGCCGCCGAAGATGGCGTCGCCGTTGGCGACGGAGCGGATGGCCTGGTGGAGCTCGCCAGGTTCTGCTCCTTTGAGGATGTAGCCGCGGGCGCCGGCTTGCATGGCGGCGAAGACGTTGGCGTCGTCGTCGAGCATCGAGACGACGAGGACCGCGATGTGCGGGTTGGTGGTGGTGATGGTCTTGGTTGCGGTGGCGCCGTCGATGTCGGGCAGGCCGAGGTCCATGAGGATCACGTCGGGGGCGACGGTCGCGGCAAGGGCGATGGCCTCTGCGCCGCTGGACGCATCGCCGACGTGTTCTAGGTCGGGCAGCGTACTGATCAGTGCACGGGCGCCTTCGCGGATGAGTGCATGGTCGTCGACGACCAT
>DMQJ01000488.1:863-2609 GCA_003455715.1 Acidimicrobiaceae bacterium
CTTGATCGTCGTCGCGTTCATCGTGACTCCGGCAGGGGGACGGTGATCGTGACAGCCGTTCCCGAGGGTTCGATGTTCTGGTGTTCGACGGCTGCGCCGATCTGGGCGGCGCGGTTCGCCATCGTGGCTCGGCCGAGTGCCGGTGGTGTGCCGTTGATCCCGCGGCCGTCGTCGGTCACCTCGATCCGGATGGCGTGGTCGTTCACGGTGCCGATGATGGTGCATCGGGTCGCTCGGGCATGGCGGGCGATGTTGGTGACGGCTTCGAGGATGATCCAGCGCACCTGCTCGGCGGCGGGTCGGCTCAGCGTCGGAACGGCGGCGAGGTCGACATCGAGTCGGACGCCTGCGGGATGAAGGAGTCGGGAGGCGTCGGCGTTGATCGCCTCGGCCAGCGTGCACGGAGCAGTCTGGTCGTCGAGGGAGTAGATGAGGCGTCGAACGTCGGCCAGGGTTCGCTGGAGGTCGCGTCGAGCGTCGAGGACGAGGTCCTGGCTGGCCGTGATGTCGCCGCGGGCGAGGTGGTTGTTGGCGGCGTCGAGTTTGAGGGTGACGGCGGTGATGGCGGATCCGAGGCCGTCGTGCAAGTCGCGTTGGATGCGGCGGCGTTCGTCGTCGCGTGCGCTGATCGCCTCGTTGCGTGCCTGTTCGAGGTCGTCGATGAGGGCGATGGCAGCGAGCGCGGAGCCGACCTGGTGGGTCACGTCGGTGAGCAGTCGCGTTTCGGCGTCGGTGAGCTCGTCGGTGCCGCGTCGCAGGGTCACGCGCAGTGTCCCGAGTCGTTGGCCGTGATGGTCGACGGGGAGATCGACGTGGGTATCGGGGTTGCCGGGCCCTTCGGTTGCGGCGATGGTGCGGCCGGTGGTGTCGAGGATCTCGACCGCGGGGAGGCGGAGCTGTTCGGCAAGGGTCGCGGCGACCGCTTCGATCCCGGCCGACGGGTCGGCTGATGCGCTCAGTCGGCTGGCGGTTGCAGTGACGACGAGGTGGGGGTCGTCACGGCGACCGTAGAAGGCACGGTTCACGCCGCGTCGGATTAGGGTCGACACCGGGCCGAGGGTGGCGATCGCGACTGCGGCGCCGAGCGTCGACGCGATCGTGCCACTCGATCCGATCACGAGTGACACCACGGCGACGATCGCTGCGTAGATCGCAAGGCCAGCCACCAGGGTGAGCGTCGCGAGGAGCGCTCGACGGATCACGACGTCGACGTCGTAGGCGCGCCACTGCAGGATCGCGATCACGATCATCACCTGCGCAACCAGTGTGTAGACGATTGCGAGCGCGGCACCCACTCCGACGGGAGCAGTGGCGACGACGACAGGGATCGGCAGCATCGACAGCTGGATCAGCGTCACCCACCGGTACTGGCGACGCACCTCACCCGAGCTCGACCGCCAACGTGTCGCTGTCCACATCAACGGCGTGAGAAGGGCGAGGAGGCCGATGAAGCCGAGCGGCCCTGCGAGCGCATCGACGACCCACTCGAACGCGTCGACGCCGATCGGGTTCACGACACCAGGGATCGCGCCATCCGGCTTTGACGGGACCGTCATGATCGTCCCCGGCGCCAGTGCCCGCGCGACGATCGTCAGCCCGGCAACACCAGCGACGAAGACGACGAGCCTCCGATGTAGTCGGCTGATGATTCGACCGTCGGGGAACAGCAGGAACGCAAGGCCCAGTGCGACCTCTCGGATGTGCCACGTCCACGAGAATGTCCACAACCCCCAGTCGACCCCCGGT
>DMQJ01000390.1 GCA_003455715.1 Acidimicrobiaceae bacterium
GTGAGTGCATCACCGCTGCGCTGAACCGCTCGGTGTCGGCCGACTCAGCTGCCACCAGCCAGGCGCCACCTGTGCCGTGCAGGCTCGCCGGCACCCCGTGCTGACGAGCGACCGCCCCGAGCTGCGCCACCGCCGCACCAGATCCGCGGGCGACCGCGAGCGCTACTCCCTGGTGTGCAAACAGGGCCCAGCCTGCTGCGTGGGCAGCACTGTCGATGAGCTGCACACAGCCGAGGGGCAGCCCAGCGGCGTGCAGTGCCGGCTGCACTGCGGCCTCCATGATCGCCCGCGCTGTACGCAGCGCGTCACTGCCGATGCGGAAGACAACGGTGTTGCCGGTGCGCAACACGCCCGTCGCATCGGCGAAGACATTGGGCCGTCCTTCGAACACGAAGCCCACCACGCCGAGCGGATCGCGCCACTGCTCCACGGACCAGCCGTCATGACGAATCTCACCCAACTTCTGGCGACGGCGGGTGGACGAGTCGCGCCAGACACGCAGGCCGTCGATCATTCCGCTTCGCATCGCGTGGTCGAGCACCAATCGACCGGTGCTGCGACCGCGCTCGCGCGCCGACTGCACATCGGCTGCGTTCGCCGCGGCAACGGGGGCGAATGACGCATCGGCCGCGAGGAAGGACGCGAAGCGATCGAAGAAGTCGGTGATCTGGTCGTCGCTTGCGGCCGCCAGCTGCTGGAACGCAGCCGACGCCGCACCGACTGCGCCATCGACCATCGCATGCTCACCGGCGGGGATGTGCAACAGCTGACCCGTCGCGTGCACCGCCACCAGCCGGTCACCGGGCCGGAATGACGACGCAAGTTCCTCGGTGACGACCTCGAAGCGGTCGCCGCCAATGAGCAGTCGCTCGCCGGCGATCAGGTTGTTCAGCGGCTCGCTCATCGGGCGAGCACCTCCTCCACCGCCACCGGGCGGCCTTCGTCGATCGATTGATGCGCGGCCTCACCGATTGCCACCGACATCAGTCCGTCGTGCAACGTGACCAGCGGTTCGGAGCCGCCACGGATCGCGTCGCGAAAGCCGACGTGCTCGAGGTAGGACGCGCCGTGGTGGAGGCCTTGGTGGCGGATCGCATCGTCGCGAACGGGACGCTCAGTGACCCTGCCGATGCCGTCGGCCCGTCGGCCGACACGCACCACTCCCTCGGTGACGAGCGCCTCCACCTTGCCGAGATGGCCGGTGACCACGATCTCCTGTTCGTTGCGGCTGGCCTCGGCGAACATGCACAGATCGAGCATGGCCCGCACGCCGCCGTCGTACTCGACGATGACGTAGGCATTGTCGAGAATGTCGGGCACCTCGCCGTCGTAGCGTTCGTCGAGGTGATTCACGTCCTGTGCGCCGCTTGCCATCACGCGCACCGGGCGGGTGCCCACCACGAGGTTCATGAGATCGAAGAAGTGGCAGCACTTCTCCACCAGCGTGCCGCCGGTGTTGCGGGTGAAGCGGTTCCAGTTGCCCACCTTGGGCAGGAACGGGAACCGGTGCTCGCGAATGGCCACCATGCGTACGTCGCCCACTGCGCCGCCGCGCACCTCGGCCAACACCGCGGTGGTGGGGGGCATGTAGCGATACTCGAGGCCCATCCAGACGACCCTGTGGGGCCACTCCGTTGCCGTGGCCTGAGCGGCGTCGATCACGTCGTGGCAGTGCGCCACCGTGGTGCACAGGGGCTTCTCCACGAGCACATGGTGGGGTGTCGCGAGTACGTCGAGCAGCACCTCGCGGTGGGTGTGGTTGGGAGAGGCGATGACCACGGCGTCGCAGAGGCCGGAGTTGAGCAGGTCGTGGTGACTGGCAAAGCGTTCGAGCGGGGTGTCGAGCCCAACCGCGAGTTGCGCCCAGTCGCGGCTCTCCGGCACCGGATCGCTGATGGCCGTGACGTGCGCCCCCTCGAGATGGAGCAGGTTGTTGATGTGCTCGACGCCCATCATGCCGGTGCCGATGACGCCGTAGCGGAGCGGTGCACTCATGGCTCGCTAGCGTACGGCGGGTGACCGGCAATCTCATCGACCACACGGATCGACCGCTCGGACCCTTCACGGTGGGGCCGATCGGCTTCGGGTGCTGGCGGTTGACCACCCCGTCCACCAACGATGCGGTGCGCATCGTGAGCGCGGCGGTGGATCTCGGTTGCACCCTTGTCGACACTGCAGATGTCTACGGACTCGACTGGGGTGGAACGGGCTTCGGAACATGTGAGGAACGGCTCGGTCAGGTGCTGCGAGCGGTGCCCGGGTTGCGAAACCGGATGGTGCTGGCCACCAAGGGCGGCATCATTCCTGGGGTTCCGTACGACAGCAGTGCCACGGCGCTCACGGCTGCGTGTGAGGCATCGCTGCGGCGACTTGGCGTGGATCACGTCGACCTCTACCAGGTGCACCGCCCCGACCTGTTCGCGCATCCGGCAGATGTAGCGGGCACACTCGACGCGCTGCATCAACGCGGTCTCGTACGGGCCCTCGGTGTCTCCAATCACACTCCTGCGCAGGTCGCGGCGCTGCAGGCCCATCTCAGCGCGCCGCTGGTGTCGGTGCAGCCTGAACTCTCCGCTGCTCACCTCGCTGCGCTTCGCGACGGCACGCTCGATCAGGCGATGCAGCATGGCCTCGCCGTGCTGGCCTGGAGCCCGCTCGCGGGCGGCCGACTGGCCAGTGGGCATGGGGTACGGCCCGAACTGCTCGCCGTGCTCGACCGGCTGGCCGCCGAGAACGGTGCAACTCGCAGCCAGGTAGCCCTCGCATTCGTCCTGTCGCATCCCTCTCGGCCCGTCGCAATCGTGGGCACCCAGCGGCCGGATCGGATCGCCGAAGCAGTCGCCGCCGCATCCGTGGCACTCACCCGACGCGACGCGTACGCCATCATCGAGGCTGCTGAAGGATTGCCGCTGCCATGAGCGCTCCTGCCTCGCTCGAACTCGCTTGGTTCGCCGCGTTGTGCGACGACGACTACGAGCAGCTCGGCGTACCCGACCCATCGCTGTTGAGCAGCTACCAGCACTGCGCCGACATCGTGCACACCGCCGACCGACTGGGCTACGACGCCATCCTCATGCCCTCGGGCTACGCGCTGGGCATCGACACCGTTGCCTTCACTGCGGCCATCGCTCGCAGCACCACCCGAATTCGACCCATCGTGGCGGTACGCACCGGTGAGATGTGGGCACCGCAACTCGCGCGCCAACTCGCCACGCTGCACCATCTGCTCGATGGCCGGATGGTGGTCAACATCATCTCCAGCGAGCTGCCAGGCGAGCAGCTCGAGTCTGCACCGCGCTACGCCCGCACCCTGGAGTACATGCGCGCCCTGCGCACCCTGTTGGGTGGGAACCGCCTCCTCGGCGGCGGCGACTGGGTGCCCATGGCCGTCGACTCGCCACGCATTGCAGCGACGGTGGGCGGCTGTCCCCCGCTGTACTTCGGTGGCCTCAGCGACGACGCGCGGGAGGTGGCCGCGCAGGAAGCCGACGTGTACCTGATGTGGCCCGACACGATGCCGGCCGTGGAAGCGGTGCTGGCCGACATGCGTGGGCGCGCCGCGCGCTACGGCCGCACCCTGCGTTTCGGCTATCGGGTGCATGTGGTGGTGCGCCCCACCGAGGCCGAGGCACGAGATGCGGCCGCACACCTCATCGCCGCGCTCGACCCGGCCGTGGGTGAATCCATCCGCGCCAAGTCGACCACGGTGTCGGTTCGCCTGGCCAACTCGCCCTC
>DMQJ01000159.1 GCA_003455715.1 Acidimicrobiaceae bacterium
GAGGTGTGGTGCGATGCCACCGGCGCCACCATCCCGGCCGCGCTCTTCGCCTGGCTGCCCGGCCGCGATCTGGGAAAGGCCGCGACACCTGAGGCGCTCCATGAGGTCGGCCGCATCACCGCCGCGCTGCACGAACACACCGAACGGTGGCACCTGCCGCCGGGGGCGCGCCTCCAATCGCTGCGCTCTGTGTTGGCCGAACTACCCGATCGTCTCGACCACCCGCTGCCCGAGTTCACCGCGCCCCGCCGGGCCCTGTGGGCGCAGGCCCGTGCGGTCTGTCAGGCAGCCACCGACGCAGTGTGGGCCCGCAGCACACCGCAGGTGCTGCACGCCGACATCCACCTTGCCAACCTCAAGCTCCACCGCGGGAAGGTCGCACTGTTCGACTTCGACGACAGTGCCATCGGCGTGCCGCTGCAGGATCTGGCCATCTCCGTCTACTACGTACGCGGGCACGAAGGGCTCGAGGAGGCACTGTTCGACGGCTACGCCTCGGTGCGGCCACTCCCAGCGGCGAGCCGTGAGGAGTTCGAAGGCGTGGTGGCCGGGCGCCAGCTGCTCCTGCTCGACGACCTGGTCGCCACCGGCAATGCGGCGCTGCAGGCGATCTTCGCTCGCTACGTGCGCAACGCCGAGATCAAACTGCGGCATTTCCTCGCCACCGGCCGTTTCGAGCACCGCCTCGAGGGCGTCGAGACCCTCTGGTGAAAGCCGCGGCGTGGTGGCCTGGCGCGGTCAGCCGTTGCGGTGCACGGCCCGCAGGCCCGCCCATGCCAGGTCGGCGATTTGTTGGCCGAGCACCTCAGGGTCGAACTGCTCGCCGCGCTCCACCAGGTGGCGGCTGACGCCTTCGGCCAACCCCACGAGGCCGTGGGCGAGTGCCCGCTGGTGCTCGGAGTCGATGTCGGCGGCGATGAGCGGTGCGATGGCAGCAGCGGTTTCGGCGGTGATGCGGCGGATGGCCGTGGTGCTCTGTTCGTCGCGGTTGGCTCGCGAGCCGAACAGGAGCAGGAACGCGTCGTGGTCGTCGGCCACCCAGTGGAAGTAGGCCTTGAACCCCAGTTCGGTCTGCTCCTTGCCGTTGGCGGCGCCGGCGACGGCTTTGGCGACGGCCGCACGGAGTCGGTTGCCCGCCTCCTCCAGCAGGGCCAGGTAGAGGTCTTGCTTGGAGTCGAAGTGCTGGTAGAGCACCGGTTTGGTCACCCCGGCGGCGTCGGCGACGTCGTTCATCGAGGTGGAGTGAAAGCCGTTGCGGGCAAACACCTGCACCGACACATCGAGGATCTGTTCTCGGCGCTCGGAGGCGGGAAGTCGCACGCTCATACGGTTACCACAGGGTAACAACCTATCGGCCGAGTTCGCGGTCCTCCCGCTCGGCTGCCTTCACTGCGTAGCCGAGCACGATGGCGGGCGCGAGCAGCAGGGAACCGATCACCAGCGAGCCGATGACGATGGCCGACACCGTGGCGTTGAAGCTCACCACGAATCCGATGACGAACGTGGCGATGGCGAGGGCGAAGAACAGGTAGCCGATGCGGTTGGCCAGCAGGGTGTACTTGGCCACCTGGGCGCGACGGGCCCGCACCGGGTCGTGAGGGGGAGTGCTGCTGGTGCTCATATGCCGGGCGGAAGGAGTCGGTGGACGTTCTCGTAGAAGAAGTACAGGCAGACGATGAACGGCAGGAAGGCGACGGCGAAGGTCACCCACAACCTGCGGGCGGCTCGGCCGATGAAGTAGCTACCGACGCAGATGAGGACCAGCACGAGCGCCCAGCCGAGCACGTGCGGGATGGCTGCCGTGTCGTCGAACCAGCCCTGGGTGAAGGTGTCGTCGAAGCTCTCGTCGACGATCTCCTCCGAGTCGCCGCCCGCGTCGTCGGCGGGCACGGTGTCGACCGGCGCGGTCTCCTGCGGCACGCTGTCGCCGGGCACCGTGTCGCCAGGCACGGTCTCGCCAGGCAGTTCCTCGGGCACGGTGTCGTCGGTGGGAAAGGCAGGAGCGGTGACCGACGGCGGCTGGAACACCTGACCGCTCTGCTCGGGCACCAGTCGGGAGTACACGATGAGCCGCTCGCGCGCGGTGTAGGCCGGGTGGCAGGTGGCCAGGGTGAGCGTGGCCACGGTGGGGTCGACCGTGGGCACGACCTTGGCGTAGTCGGCCGGGCTGACGATCTCGCTGCCGGTGACTTCGTACACGTAGGTACCGGTGAGGGTTTCGACGGTGATGAGGTCGCCGGGCTCGAGTTGGTCGAGGTCGAAGAAGGGGGCGCCGTAGGTGGTGCGGTGCCCGGCCACTGCGGAGTTTCCGAGTTGGCCCGGCATGACACTTTCGCGGAAGTGGCCAGGCCCCTTCTTCAGGTCGTCGACACGCACACCCGACACCACCATGTAGTCGATGTCGATCTTGGGGATACGCAGCTTGAAGATGCCCTCGCCACGGGTGGGGGGCGGCTCGTTGGGCGCCACCGGCAGGGTGCTGGTGGTGGAGGTGGTGGTGTCGCCCGGCTGCACCGTGGTGGCGACAGTGGTGGTGGAGGCTGGCAGGGTGCTGCTGGTGGTGCTGGCCAGTTTCTCGGCCCACTCGTCGTCGAGGCTGTTCTGTGCCCGGGCGGTCTCCAAGCCCGTGCCCCACAGCTGGTAGCCGACGAAGCCGAACATGAGCAGGCCGAGCGTGATGAGCGCCTTGCCGATGCCACCCACCACCCAGCGCCAATCGTGCGGCTGCTTGGGGCGCTCGAAGTAGGGGACGCGGCGGCGGCTCACGGGGCGTGACGCTAGCGGTAGGCGATGGCTTGGCGGCAGCACGTCGCCGCTAGCGTTCTGGCCCGTGAACCCCGTGGTCGCCCTCACCGACGTGGTGGCTGTCGTCGGTGGCTTCCCCGTACTGGCGGGCGCGACGCTCACGGTGCACCCAGGCGAGGTGGTGCTGCTGCACGGCCCGAACGGTGCCGGCAAGACGTCGTTGCTCCGGTTGTGCGCCGGTCTGCTGCCGGTCGAACGCGGTACGGCCATCGTGCTGGGGCACGACCTGTCGGTCGATCGGGTGAGCATCCGGCGGCACGTGGGCCTCCTCGGGCACCAGAACGGTCTGTACTCCGACCTCACCGTGGCCGACAACGTGCGCTTCTGGGGGGCAACGGTGGGGGCCACGGCCGACGAGGTTGCCGGGGCGATGCAGCGCATGGGCCTCGACGGGCGGTTGGCGGGCGTGCAGGTGACACGCCTCAGCGCCGGGCAGCGGCGGCGGAC
>DMQJ01000061.1:0-250 GCA_003455715.1 Acidimicrobiaceae bacterium
CTGCGCCTGGGCAAGGATGCCAGCCAGCTTGGCGTCGCCCAGCAGCAGGTCGTTGGGCCACTTCAGCGTGGGCGACACCCCCGCCACCCCCTCCGCAGCGGCGCACGCTGCCAGGCCGACGCGCCAGGTGAGCTCGGCCGGCACGGTGGGCATTGAGCGGAACAGCATCGACACCAGAAGGTTGGAACCGGGTGGAGCGTCCCATCGGCGATCGAGCCGACCACGTCCGGCGGTTTGGTGGCGGGCACAC
>DMQJ01000061.1:482-664 GCA_003455715.1 Acidimicrobiaceae bacterium
ACACGGAGCGATCAGGCGCTCCGGCGGCGGCCGCCGCCAGCAGATCTGCGTTGGTGCTGCCCGTCTCGGCGACGACCTCCACGTGCCAACCCGCGGGCCATTCGTGCAGCGATGTGGCGGAGGGCTCGGCCATCGGCAAAGATTGCCACTTGTGCTGCAGAAGATCCTGATCGCCAACCGTG
>DMQJ01000061.1:846-1735 GCA_003455715.1 Acidimicrobiaceae bacterium
GATCCTGATCGCCAACCGTGGAGAGATCGCCGTCCGAGTCATTCGGGCCGCCCGAGAGCTGGGAATCAAGACCGTTGCGGTCTACAGCGAACTCGACCGCAACGCCCTCCACGTGCGCCTCGCCGACGAGGCCTACGCCCTCGGAGGCTCCACCGCCGCCGAGAGCTACCTCAACACTGAGGCCATCCTCAACGCCATCGAGCAGAGTGGCGCCGACGGCGTGCACCCCGGCTACGGCTTCTTCAGCGAGAACGCCGACTTCGCCCGGGCCATCACCGCCAAGGGCGTCGCCTGGATCGGCCCGCCTCCCGAGGCCATCGACGAGATGGGCGACAAGGTGAGCAGCCGCAAGGCCGCGTTGCGCGGCGGCGCCCCCATCGTGCCCGGCACCACGGAGTTCGTCACCCGCGCCCAAGAGATCATCGACTTCGGCAACCAGTTCGGTTTCCCCGTGGCCATCAAGGCTGCCTACGGCGGCGGCGGCCGGGGCATGAAAGTGGTGCAGAACGCCGACGACGTGCAGGCGGCCATGGATTCCGCTCAGCGCGAGGCCAAAGCGTTCTTCGGTCGCGACGAGATCTACGTCGAGAAGTACCTCACCTGGCCGCGCCACGTCGAGGTGCAGATCGTTGGCGACAAGCACGGCAACGTGGTGTGGGTGAGCACCCGCGACTGCTCGGCGCAGCGCCGGCACCAGAAGCTCATCGAAGAGGCCCCGTCGGTGGGCATGGGCGACGGCATTGAAGAGGCCATGGGCGAGGCCGCCATCAAGGCCGCGAAGGCGGTCGGCTACTACAACGCCGGCACCGTCGAGTTCATCTACCAAGACGGCGAGTTCTTCTTCCTCGAGATGAACACGCGGTTGCAGGTCGAGCACCCGGTCACCGAG
>DMQJ01000061.1:1976-2312 GCA_003455715.1 Acidimicrobiaceae bacterium
GCCAGTGGCGAGGCCCTGCCGATGACCCAGGAAGAAGTCGCGGCGCACCGTCGCGGCCACGGCATCGAGGTGCGCATCAACGCCGAGAACCCGGCTGGCGGCAAGTTCCTCCCCTCCCCCGGGCCCATCCGCACCCTCAAGGTGTCCGACGGTTTCGGCGTGCGTTGGGACGGCGGCTACGAGAGCGGCGACGAGATCAGCCAGTACTACGACAACCTCGTGGGCAAGCTCATCGTGTGGGGCAAGGATCGCCCACTGCCATCGCCCGCACCATCCGTGCGCTCGAGGAAATGGTGATAGCCATGAACGCCACCACCATCCCAGATCGGAAGAGCA
>DMQJ01000061.1:2503-5125 GCA_003455715.1 Acidimicrobiaceae bacterium
CCCCCCCCCCCCCCGCCGATCTGGCCATCCTCCGCCACCCCGACTTCCAGTCGATGCAGCACTCCACCAAGTGGGTGGAGGAGCGCCTCGACCTCAGCGGGGTGGAAGCACCGAAGGCGCCGGCCCCCGCCGATGGCGACGATGCGCCGCTGGTGCAGCGGGCCACCACCGTCGAGGTCAACGGCAAGCGCTTCGACGTGAAGATGTGGGTACCCGACGTACCCATGGTGGCGGCGGTGGGTGCAGCGAAGGCTGCGAAGAAGCCGGCCCGGGCCGGCGGCAGCCACGGCAGCGGCAGCGGCGGCAGTGGCAGCGGCAACGTGGAAGTGCCCATGCAGGGCACCATCGTGAAGGTGCTCGTCGAAGTCGGTCAGGAAGTGGCCGAGGGCCAGGCGGTCGTCGTACTGGAAGCCATGAAGATGGAGAACCAGATCAACGCCGAGAAGGCCGGCACCGTGAAGGAAGTGAAGGTGAAGGCGGGCGACACCGTCGGCGCCGGCGATGTGGTGGTAGTGATCGCCTAAGCGGGCAACCCAACGGCGCGGGGCATCAGCCCCGCACTTGGCCCACCAGCGTGCCAGCGGCTTTGTCGTGCAGACCTTGACGACGCGGGTCGAAGAACGCCAACAGGTACACCGCAATCGAGAGGATGGGACCCACCTCGGGCACCACCCCGAACGCAGCGGGCACCAGCGCACGCAGCAGTGCCGACGAGGCCACCACGCTCCCGCCGTCGGCGACGTGCACCACTTTTGTGCCCATCGCCCACTTCCCGATGGTGCGCCCCCAGCGCCACACACCAATGGTTTCGTACACCATCGCCACGCCGGTCATTGCCATGCTCGACCACACCATGGTGTCGCCATCGAGGGCTTCTCCCGGGGGGTGCCCGGCGGCCGCAAACGCAGCAAGAACTGGGGCCGCCACCAGTAGTTGATCGATGGCGAGGCCGACGACCCGACGCCACAGCGGGGCGAGGTGCACCCCGGCGGGCACGATGGGCCCCGCACGCTCCTCGTCGTCGCCGCCCGGAAACATCAGTCGGCGGCTTCGGCGAGCGCCTCGGACAGCGCCGGGTGCACCAACAGACTCTCCATGATGTCGGTGACCTTGAGGTTGGCGGTGACCGCCAGGGCGATGACGCTGATGAGTTCGGCAGCATGACGTCCGACGATGGAACCGCCGAGCACCACCCCGGTGGCGGGGTCGGAGATGATCTTCACGAAGCCGCGCCAGTCGTTGTTGATGAGCGCCTTCGGCGTGCTGCTGAACGGCACCTTGGTGACGCGGATCTTGCGTCCGGAGGCGAACGCGTCGGCCTCGGCGAGGCCCACGTCGGCGATCTCGGGCTCGGTGAAGATGGCGCTGGCCGCCTTGTCGTAGTCGAGGTGGCGGTGGGCAACCTTCTGCAAGCCCATCACGTGCTCGGCCACCTTGCGACCCTGCATGCTGGCAACGCTGCTGAGTGGCAGCTTGCCGCTCATGTCGCCCGCGGCGTAGATGTGCGGCACGCTGCTCTGGCAATGGCGGTTGATGACCACGTAGCCGCCGTCGAGTTGCACGCCGACGTCTTCGAGGCCCAAACCATCGGTGTTGGGCACCGAGCCGATGGCGAGCACCGCATGCGAACTGCGCACCGTGCGACCATCGTCGCAACGCACCACCACTTCCTCGTCGCCTGCCTCGTTGGTGACCCGCTCGATGGCGGTTGCGCGGGCCCCCTTCAGGAGAGTGACCCCACGGCGCAGGAAGTCGTCTTCCAGCACGGCCGCCACCTCGGGGTCTTTGCTGGGAAGCACTTGCTGGCGGCTGACCACGAGGGTGACCTTCGCGCCGAAGGAGTTGAACATGTGCACGAACTCCACACCGGTGACGCCGGAACCAACCACGGTGACACTCGCCGGGAACACCTTGGGCGGGTAGCAGTCGCGCGTCACGAGAATTCGTTCGCCGTCGGGCCGGCACCAGTCGGGGATGCGCGGCCGGGTTCCGGTGGCGATGAGGATGGCATCGGCGGGGATGACCTCGGTGGACACTGTGCCGTCAGCACCGGTGCGGGTGACTTCCACCGAGTGCGGGCCCACAACACGGGCAGTGCCCTGGATGAGGTTGACCCCTTGGCTGCTGAGCAGGTTGGTGGTGCTGCGCTGCAGGCGCATCTTGATGCTCTCGATGCGCTCGGTGAGTGCCTCGATGTCGACCTCGGGCGCCTGTTGCTCGAGCCCCATACCTTCCAGGCGGCGGGTGAAGGCGATGGCGCCGCCGGTGGCGATCATGGTCTTGGAGGGGATGCAGTCCCACAGGTGGGCCGCCCCACCAATGACGTCGCGCTCGATGAGCGTGACCTCCGCCCCGAGCCGAGCTGCATGGGTGGCGGCCGTGTTGCCGGCCGGCCCCCCGCCGATGATGACGAACCGAGTTGCCACGAATGGGCAGGCTACCGGGGTTGCACGGTTGGGGCGGGGGCAAGCGACCAGCGGATGAGACCGGTGACGGCGGCGCCTGCCGGGCGAAGGAGCACGGTCTCGCTCAGCGGCAGGTACGGCAACCGCAACGGCCACCGCGCCCATGCAGGCAACAGTGCCACGGCCGACGACGCGATGAGCGCGTACACCGGCCGTG
>DMQJ01000288.1:0-4527 GCA_003455715.1 Acidimicrobiaceae bacterium
CGACACCTACCGCTCGTCCGGCGCGGGCGGACAGCACGTCAACAAGACCGACTCCGCCGTGCGCATCACCCCCCGGCCGACCGGCATCGTGGTCGCGATGCAGGACGAGCGCAGCCAGTTGCAGAACCGGGCACGGGCGATGACGGTGCTGCGAGCCCGGCTGTTGCAAGCGGCGCAAGAACAAGCAGACGCCAAAGCGTCGGCCGAGCGTCGGGCCCAGGTCGGTAGCGGTGGACGGGGAGAGAAGATCCGCACCTACAACTTCAAGGAGAACCGTCTCACCGATCACCGCATCGGCTTCACCATCTACCGGCTGGCCGACGTGCTGGCCGGCGATCTCGATGAGGTGGTGGAGGCACTCATCGCCGACGAGCGGGCCGCGCAACTGGCCGGACAGGCATGATCACTTGGCGCGAGTTGTGGGCGCAGACCGAAGCCGAGGTGGGCGGTCGGCCGGAGGCCCGGTGGTTGTGCGAAGAGGCCAGCGGCGCCTTTGGCCCCGAGTTCACCGAGGCGCTCGACGAGTTCGCAACGGAACGGATGCTGGCCCACCTGGATCACATGTTGGAGCGGTGGCGCGCCGGCGAGCCGCTGCAGTACGTGCTCGGCCATTGGTCGTTCCGCCACCTCGACCTCATGGTCGACCAGAGAGTGCTCATCCCGCGGCCGGAGACCGAACTGGTGGCGGAGGTGGCGCTGGCACATGCGCGTCGAGCGCTCGACGCTCTCCCTGCAACCGAGCGGGTGCGCTGTGCCGACCTCGGTACTGGGAGCGGGGCGATCGGGTTGTCGCTGGCCTTCGAGCTGCCACGGGGTCGTAGCGAGGTGTGGCTCACCGATGTGTCGGAAGACGCACTCGACGTGGCGCGGGCCAACGCCGCTGGGCTGGGGGTGGCCGGTGGTGGCATCCGGTTTGCGCAGGGCTCATGGTTCGACGCCTTGCCTGAGGCACTGCGGGGCGCTCTGCACGTGGTGGTGTCGAACCCGCCGTACATCGCCGAGGGCGACCCTGCGGTCGAAGCGGCGGTCCATCAGTGGGAACCGCACACCGCCCTCTACTCCGGCGCCGATGGCCTCGATGCGGTGCGGCTGCTTGCTTGTACGTCGGCCGACTGGTTGGTGCCAGGAGGGTCGTTGGTGCTCGAGATCGGCGCGCACCAGGGTGGTGCCGTCGCGCAACTGGTGGAGGCCGAAGGGTTCGCGCCGGTGGAAGTGCGGAGCGATTTGGCAGGCCGAGGCCGAATCGTGGTTGCCACGAAAAAGTGACAGTCGGCCCCTATCGGCGACTCTGGACAGGCAGATACCGTTCGTCTCCAAGGAGCCAGCCATGAACATCACCCGCCACCCGTCACGACGCTCAGCCCGACGCCTCACTGCACTGGCCGTCGCCGCCGCATCGGTCGGCGTGCTCGCATCGTGCAGTTCGTCGTCTTCGTCGACCGAGCCGGCCGACAGCACGACGTCGACCGTGGTAGCGGAAAGCACCACCACCTCGTCGGTCGACGTCACCACGTCGACCGTGGCGGCGGAGAGCACTACCACCGTGTCGCCCACCACCGCGGCGCCCACCACCGCTGCCCCCGTCACCACGGCACCGTTGCCCGCTTGCGGTGAGGGCAATGTTCCCTCCGGTGCCGCCGACGCCCTGTGGACCACCAACGGCGACTGGAACGGCGATGGGGTGCTCGACCAAGCCACCAGCTGGGTCGAGCCGGCCACCATGGACTGGTTCGTGATGATCGAGGTCGTCGGCGGCTCGTCCACCACCATTGCCATGCCCGACCCCGGCCCCGGTTTCGTGCAGGTGCTGGCCCCGGTGGATGTCGACTTCTCGCTCGGCGTCGACCCCGGTGTGAACCGCCAGGAGTTCGTGGCCATCACCAGCAGCGGCGCCGCCGGTTACAACCTCGGTGTGTTCGGTGTGAACCAGTTCGGCTGTGGGTTCCAGTTCGACAACGGCTCCGGTGACTACTACGACGTGCCGGTCCGCGCATCGGTGATGTCGACCGCGGGTGTCGCCTGCGATGGGGCCGCCGGCAGCCAGTTCCTGGTCCGTCTGGAAGCGACGTCGAACGACGGCGGGGTCAGCTACGACACCCTCGACGTGAAGATCGAGCGCACCGGGCCGCAGACACTCAGCGACGGCGTGAGCATTCCCGGCAACATTGCGACCGATTCGCCGGCGGCCGCCCGCTATGCCTCGGCCGACTGCTTCGGCACCGACCTGTTGGCCGACGCCGGGGCGATGTAGATCGCGCGCAGTAGTGGCTACGCCCGCTTCGGCACTCAGTCGAAGCGGGCTGCCACCTGCGCGAGCAGTTCGTTCTCTTGCTCGTGGACCGCGTGATCGGCCCCTGCGACATCGCGGGCCGCGCTGAACAGCGCAGCGCGTAGCACCCCATTGGTGATGCGCTCGTCGATGGAGTCGAGAAGCGCCTCAACGGTGCCGTCGGCGAGTGCGGCCCGAACGACGGCAGTGGCCTGCCCGGCGTACTGGTCGAACGAAAAGGTGTCGGTCTCCCAACCACTGTCGTCGCTGATGGCCCGGATCTCGTCGAGTTCGACCGAGCTGATGTGCCGGTCGGCCATCATCACCAGCAGCAGCAGTTCCACGGCAGCCTCGTGCTCGCGGTCGGCGGTGGCATGCACCGAGACATGGCTGTAGAGGTCGCGAAGTCGCTGGTTCATCGATGGGAACCTACTCGCCCCCGATGAGTCGGAGCGAACGACGCAGGAACTCCAACTGGTGCAGCAGCAGGTGCTCGGCCACCACCTCCTGTGGGGTCATGTGGGTGACCCCAACCAGCGGCAACACCTCGTGGGGCGCTCCGGCCGCAAGCAGAGCGTTGGAGAGTTGGAGGGTGTGGGCGGCCACCACGTTGTCGTCGGCGAGGCCGTGCACGAGGAGCAGGGGGCGGGTGAGCTCGTCGGCCAGTGGCAGCAGTGAGTTGGCCGCGTAGGGGGCGGCATCGAGGCTGGGGTCGCCCAGATAGCGCTCGGTGTAGTGGGTGTCGTACAGCCGCCACTCGGTAACCGGTGCGCCGGCAACGGCGGCGTGGAAGACATCGGGCCGGCGCATCACCGCGAGGGCGGCGAGGTAGCCACCGAAGCTCCAGCCGCGAATGCCCACCCGCGACAGGTCGAGCGGAAACTCGTTGGCTGCGGCCTGCAGCGCGGCGACCTGATCTTCCAACACCGCGGTGGCCAGGTCGAGGTGGACGGCCCGCTCCCACGCCGACCCGCGGCCCGGGGTGCCCCGCCCGTCGGCCACCACCACGGCGAACCCCTGGTTGGCGAACCATTGGGAGGTGAGGTGGGCGTTGTGAGAGCGCACGGCGCGCAGGGCGTGCGGCCCGCCGTAGGGGTCCATCAGCACGGGCAGCGGGTTGCCGTCGTGGCCCTCGGGAAGGAGCACCGCGGTGGCGATGCGTCGGGTGCCGTAGTGGCGGATGGTGATGTTGGGGGCAACGAGGGGTTGCTGTGCGTACGACCCCAGGGTGGGTCCGTCGAGCACTTGCGTGATGGCGCCGGGCTCGTCGACCACGGCGCTGCGGATGACCGTGACCGGCCCACCCACCGTGGCGGTGTGGATGCCGGGCTCGTCGGTGAGGGCGGTGAGCACGCCGTCACTCGTCCAGCGCCACACGTGTTGCACCGTGGCGTCGTCGATCGGATTGGCGAGGAAGGTCACATCGTCGCCACCAGCGGCGACCACGGCACGCACCTGCATGTCGGGTGGCGTGACCGGCGAACCGTCGATGAGTAGGCGGCGTGCGCCGTCGCGATCGGCAGCGTGCACGAGTTGGCCGTCGCCAGTGACGGCAGGCGTGCCGGGCACCAACTCCACCCACGCTGCATCGCCGTCGGCGAACAGGGGAGTGGTGACCCCGGTGACGGGGTCGCCGTCGAGCACCATGAGCGACCGCTGGTCGCGCGACTGCACGGTGAGCACGAGGCGACCGCTGTCGCCCGCCGATCGCCACTGCACGTCGGCGAGGTATGGATACCCGGCGCGGTCCCAGCGCACTTCGCTGCTTGCGCCATCGAGGGCGAGCACGTGGAGGGTGACCTCCGGGTTTGGGGTGCCCGCCGCTGGGTAGCGCACCTCATGCGGCGAGTTGCCGGGGTTGGCCGGGTCGGCGATCCACCACCGTTGCACCGGCGAGTTATCGACCCGGCATGCTGCGATGGCACTGCCATCGGGGCTCCACCAGTAGCCGCGGAATCGGTGCATCTCCTCCGCCGCCACGAAGTCGGCGCTGCCCCATGTGATGTCGGGGTCGTCGTCGGCGGCCAACTCCCAGCTGGTGCCGTCGAGCTCGGCGATCCGCAGGCTGCGCCCGCTGACGTACGCGATGCGAGCGGCGAGCGGGTCGGGCCGGGGGTCGAAGACAGGGCCGTCGACGGAGAGTTCACGGGCGGTGCCGCTGAGCAATCCGCCGACGAACAGCCGACCGCTCAGGGCGAGCGCGAACACTGTGACGGCGCGATCGGTGGCGTACGCAGTCACCCCACCCGCGCCCTCGC
>DMQJ01000288.1:4722-9120 GCA_003455715.1 Acidimicrobiaceae bacterium
CATCCGCTCGCGTCGGGCGCGTTCTTCGGGCGGAAGGTTGTCGTCGTCGGTGGCGCCGAGCAGGTCGAGCGGGTCGGCAACGAGGCGTTCCTCAGTGGAGGCCATGTCGAGCACCCACAGGCAGTTCACCGGGTCGTCGCCGGCCCGGCTGCGAGCGAACACCACCCGCTGTCCGTCGGGCGACACGGTGAGGGTGCGCGGCTCGCCGAGGGTGAGCCGCTGGGTTCGCGCGTACTGCCGAGGGAAGGTGTCGTCGCTCATCTCCCGCATGCTACGTGCGTGCCGAGCGCGCTCAGTCGGTGCCGTTGCCGGTGTGCGGACCGCCAACTCCGGCACGCTTCCCGCCAATGGCCACTCTCCTGGCGAGGTATATAAGCGGTATTGCTGATAATCAGTTATGCTGACGAAATGCCTAGCCCTCCCCTCGGCTTTCTGTTGAGCACCCTGGCGTCAGCACTGCGCGAGAACACCGAGAAGCAGCTTGCCGACCTCGGGCTCACACCCCGCGAGTACGGCCTGTTGTGGCGACTCGCGGACGGTCCGCTCAGCCAGCGCCAGTTGGGTGAACTCCATCGCATCGACCGCACCACGGTGGTCGGGCTCCTCGATCGGCTCGAGGTAGCGAGACTTGTCGATCGCACCGTCGATGCAACAGATCGACGCCGTCATGCGGTGTCGATCACCGACGCTGGCCGAACCTTGCTCGAGTCGGCCACCGCAGTCGTCGACGAGGCGTCGTCGTCGTTCACCGCTGCGCTCACGACGGCCGAGCGCAGCACGCTCCTCCGCCTTCTCGTCAAGCTGCTCGAAGGGAGTCAGCCGTGACGTCGGTCGAACAGGCTCGAAGCGTGGCCAGAACCGCCAACCTCCGCTCGGTTGTCCCCGGTGGCGGCTTCGATCGAGCGGTGTCCCTCAACGCAGCGGCCGTCGGGGTCGACATCAGTCCCTTCGTCGACCTCACCATGTTCGACATGACGCTGGCGGTCTTCCGACCGCATCCGCACGCAGGCTTCTCGGCGGTCACCTACATGTTCGAGGAGTCACCCGGCTCCTTTCGGAACCGGTGGACGAGTGGGCCTGACGAGGTGATCGGGCCCGGTGCCATCCATTGGACGCGAGCAGGGTCGGGAATGATGCACGAAGAGGTGCCGACGGTCTCGGGTGTGCCGTGTCGAGGCGTGCAGATGTTCGTGAAGCTTCACCCCGACCACGAGCTAGACGAGCCGAAGGCGTTTCACCTCGACGCCGACGAAATCGACGAGGTCCCTCTCGCCGGGGGTGGCCGAGTGCGGGTACTGGCAGGCCGTCATGCGGGCGTCGTCTCCCGGCTTGGTGTGCCCGACGAGGTGACCCTCCTCGACGTTCACCTTGCGCCGGATGGCGCAGTCGAGTTGAACGCAGAGGCCGCTTGGAACGCCTTCGTGTTGCTTCGGAGCGGTTCGATCGAGGTTGGCGGGAGGGAGTTGCTGGCCAACTCGGCCGCCACCTTTCACGGTGATGGCGACACCGTCAGGCTGCGCAGTCGCACCGGTGCGCAGTTGCTCTTCGGAACGGGTCGCCATGCGGGCCCGGAAGTCGCGGCCGGGTCGTTCATCCTGAGCACCAGGGAGCGACTCGCCGACGCTCAGCGCCGATTCGCCGAGGGCGCGATGGGCGATCTCGAGCCCTCGTTCTAGGCGACGATCGAGCCGCCCGGAACCACCAAGATCTTGGCGTGGGCTTCGGGGTTGGCCAGGTCGGTGAACGCCTGCGGCACACCATCGACGGGCACGGTGCCGGTGAGCCACGGTTGCAGGTCGACCTTGCCGTCGGCGATGGCCTCCAACGCCCCTGAGAACTCCTGCGGTTCGTACGCCAGCGCGAACTGGATGTTGAGCTCCTTGGTGATGCCCAGCATCGGCATGAAGCTGTCGTGCTGCATGCAGGCACCCACCACGAGAATCCGAGCGTGGCGGGGGGCCATTCGCATTGCCTGATCAATGAGGCCGGGCACGCCGACCGCTTCGAAAATGACCAACTGCTTGCCGCCTGCGACCCGCTTCCAGGCTTCGATGACGGGCTCGACCGCTGGGTCGACCACTTCGTCGGCCCCAAGCAGTGCCGCGAGTTCGCGACGCTTGGCCGAGTAGTCGGCCACCACGATCGGCCCGACGCCCTTCATGCGCAGCTCGGCGATGCAGGCCAGGCCCACCGGGCCAGCACCGATGACGATGGCACTCTCGCCGGCGACGATTCGGCTCTTGGCCACCGCGTGCACGCCGACGGCCAGCGGCTCGGTGAGCGCGGCGAGCTCTGCTGGCAGCCCCGAGGGCACTTTGATGCCGGTCATCTCGTTGAGCACCATCAGCTCGGCGTAGCCACCGTTGTAGCGGTTGCTGTAGCCGACGGCGTGAATGCCCTCGGCGTCGAACGCCACGGGCAGGCTCACCACGACATCGCCCACCTTCAGGTTCTCCACGCCTGGGCCGAGTTCGACCACTTCGCAGCAGAACTCGTGACCCATGACGGTGTCGAACTCGGGCTCGAAGCTCTTGGGCGCCATCGGGTCGGGCGGCGTGTCGCCCTGCATGGCGCGGGTGAACTCGCGCACCTCCTTGCCGTGCTGCAGCATGTGGAGGTCGCTACCGCAGATGCCGCAGGCGAGCACCTTGGTGAGCACCTGGCCGGGGCCGGGGGTGGGGTCGGGCAGGTCGTCGACCCGCAGTTGCCAGTCACGCATCACGGCTGCACGCATGGCCGCAGCGTACGGCGCAGGTGTTGGTAGAGCCGAGGTGGAGCGACCTAGCGCGAGAAGTGGGCGATGGCGTCGACCACCACCTGCCACGCTGCGTCGGCGTCGATGCCGGTGAGGACGTCGCAGTTGGGGTCGGGTACCTCGCGCAGATCGCGCTGGTCGATGATGGTCATCCCGCGGGTGCGTGCGCCCTGCACCTCGATCTCCACATGGTGCAGGCTGCGCTCGAACAGGTGTGGGTGGGTGAGCGTCATCACCGCGCACGGATCGTGCACTGCTGCGCCAGCGATGTGCTTGTGGCGCGACTGGTAGGTGTGGCTGAAGAAGTCGAACAGGTCGGCGAGCACGGCGGCGAGGCGGCCTGGCAGCGCCCGAACCATCTCGATGCGATGTGGGAGTGCCTGGAACTGGTGGGTGAGGTCGAGGCCACTCATGATGAGCGGGCCACCGTACGAGAACACGATGTCGGCAGCCTCGGGGTCGCACCACAGGTTGAACTCGGCTGCCGCGGTGCGGTTGCCGAAGGTGCCGCCGCCCATCAGCGAGATGCCCGCGATGCGGCTGGCGATATCGGGAGCACTTCGGAGGGCAAGCGCGATGTTGGTGAGCGGCCCTGTGGGGACGAGCCAGATGCCCTCGTTCGCCCGACAGGTGTCGATGATGAACCCCACCGCGTCGTGGCTCTCGGGCGGGCCGCTCGGCTCGGGCAGGTCGGCACCGTCGAGGCCGCTCTCGCCGTGCACGTAGGAGGCATTGAACGGCGGCTGCACCAACGGCCGGTTGGCGCCCGCGTGCACCGGCACGTCGAGGCCGAGGAGGTCGCGGAGGATGATGGCGTTGCGGGTGGTGGCACTCAACGGGGCATTGCCGCCCACGGTGGTGAGCCCGAGGATGTTGGTGTGTTGGGCGGCGACGACGATAGCGATGGCGTCGTCGTGGCCCGGGTCGCAGTCGAGGATGATGGGAAGCTTCGTGGAGGGCGACATATCCCGGAAGCATGCCACCGTTACGCTCGTGCCGATGAGGTTGGCGAGCGGCACGGGTCGTCTGGTTACCGCGCTGGTTACCGCGCTGGTGGCGGTGTGCGTGCTGGCGGTGTCGGGGTGCAGCGATGGTGAAGCGTCCAATGGCGCCGCCTCCGCTAGCCCAGCTTCGATCGACGGTGGGCCGGCCCCAAGCGGCTCAACAGGGTCGAGTTCCGCGATGCCCAACTCGTCCGTCGCCCAACCGAGCACCACCGTGACGGGAACCGTGGTGGGCCCGGAACCAACGGGCGTGCCCGGTATCGACGATGCTGACGCCTTCTGTGCGTCGTGGGTGCGCTACTCGGGTTCTGTACAAGCGGTCGCCATCGCCGCTGCGTTCGGCGGCGTCGATGGCCTGGCATTGGCCCGGCTGGAGGTGCTGTCGGCTCCTGCCCAACTCGCCGCCATCGACGGAATTGCCGCAGCCTGGCCGTCGGCGCTCGAGGGCGAGCGCGAGGTGGTGCAGGCCGACCTGGTCGGCCCGTTCGCACGCAGAGCGCAGAAGGCGATCGACGCCTTGCGGTCGGCCGGCGCATCCGACGCCCAACTCGACGCGCTCGCCCTGCACTGGCTCGACGCGTTGCGAGTTCGCGACGCCGGCGACCCGGGGGGGCAGGGGCCGCCCCTCACCCCCACCTT
>DMQJ01000397.1:0-13119 GCA_003455715.1 Acidimicrobiaceae bacterium
CGGCGCTGCCGCCCGCCGGGCCTGCCGAGCAGGTCGAGCTCGAGCTGGGGCCTGGCGCGCAGCGCGGCCAGTGGCTGCTGCCGCCGCCCAACTACCTGGCCCGCAGCACCGCTCAAACCATCAACAAGGCCGAGGTAGAGGCGCGCGGGCGCACGCTGGTGGAGTCGCTGGCCTCGCATGGCGTCGAGACTCGTCTCGTCGGGCAAACCGTCGGCCCGACGGTCACTCGCTACGAGCTCGAGCTCGGGGCAGGTGTGAAGGTGGCTCGTATCACCAGCCTCAACCGCGACATCGCCTACGCCATGGCGGCCACCGACGTGCGCATCCTGGCCCCCATCCCGGGCCGCTCGGCCATTGGTGTGGAAGTGCCCAACCACACTCGGCAAATGGTGAGCCTGGGCGACATCATGGGTTCGGCGGAGGCCAAGACGGCGGCCCAGACCCTCGATGTAGCCATCGGCAAAGACATCGCTGGGCGGTCGGTGTTCCTCAACCTGGCAACCACGCCGCACCTGCTCATCGCTGGTACCACTGGCGCGGGCAAGTCGAGCGGTATCAACTGCATCATCACGTCGCTGCTCATGCGCACCACCCCCGATCAGGTTCGGCTCATCCTGGTCGACCCGAAGCAGGTCGAGATGGGGCAGTACAACCGGCTGCCCCACCTGCTCACGGCGCCGGTCACGAACCCGAAGAAGGCGGCCAACGCGCTGGCGTGGGCGTGCAAGGAGATGGATCGTCGCTACGACCTGTTGTTCGAGGTCGGCTTTCGCGACATCGGCGGCTACAACGCGGCGTACGACCGAGGCGAGCTAGTGCCCGAACCTGGCTCCGACCGCCAGTACGAGCGCCTGCCGTTCATCGTGGTCGTCGTCGACGAGCTCAACGACCTGATGATGGTTGCGGCCCGCGACGTGGAAGAGAGCATCACGCGCATCGCTCAGAAGGCGCGTGCGGTGGGTATTCACCTCATCGTCGCCACGCAGCGGCCGTCGGTGAACGTCATCACCGGTGTCATCAAGGCCAACATCCCGGCCCGCATCGCGTACGCCGTGAACAGTCTCACCGACAGCCGCGTCATCCTCGACCAGCCAGGCGCCGAGAAGCTCGTCGGCAAAGGCGACATGCTGTTGCTTCCGGGCAACTCCAATGTGTCGCAACGTATCCAGGGGTGCTTCGTCAGCGAAGAAGAAGTACGCAAGGTGGTCGCCCACTGGCGCCGTCAGTCGCCCGAGGTGGTGTACGTCAGCGGTGTGGAAGGCGACGACAACGAGGGCCAACTCGGTGGTGGCAACTTCGGGGGCAACGGCGCCGACGACGACGAAGACGAGTCGTTGATGCGTCAGGCCATGGAGTTGGTGGTGCGTAGCCAACTCGGCTCCACCAGCATGTTGCAGCGCAAGCTGAAGGTCGGCTTCGCCCGCGCCGGCCGCATCATGGACTTGCTCGAGCAACGTGGCGTCGTGGGGCCGAGTGAAGGATCGAAGGCGCGAGCGGTGCTGATGACGGTGGAAGAGTTCGAGTTGCTGCAGGAAGCCGACCGCAACCGCTGAGCATCACCCCTACAGGGTTTGGGCCCAGATGCCGGCAATGCGCATCAGCGTGTCCTGGATGGTCGCGGCGTCAGGCATCGGCACGTCGCCGAGCGCGTAGTCGGCGATCACCGAGTACACGATGCCACCTTTCTCGAACACCACTTCGCCGAACTCGAAGCCGCTGGCCCCCGCCGCGTAGTAGGCCCGCTCGCCGATTCCGTCGAGTTGGCTGATGGTGTGGCCGAGGTCGGTCGCGATCTGCAGGCGGTCGTCGAAGGGGGTGAACACCGGCATCATCGCGAAGAATGCGCCGGCGCCCGTGGAGGGGCTGACGGTGAGGCTGCAGGAGTTGGTGCTCACGTCGGGCGATCCTGGCAATGCTCCGGGGAACAGGGCGGCGAGGTCGTCGGGATTCACCAGGTCGCACACCGGGCCGAGGCTGTCGCCACTATCGCCACTATCGCCGCCGCTGGCCGCGGTGGTGTTGGTGCCCGACGAGTCGACGACCGACGGCGCGGTGGAAGCCGCGGTGCTGTCGTCGTCGCCACCACATGCTGGGGCGAGAAGGGCGAGGGCGAGGAGAGGGAGCGCTGCTCGTGTCATGCCTCGAATGTGCCACCGGGCGACTCGGTGCGCCTGAGGGGCGAACACTCATCCGAAGACGACGGAGTACTCAACCCGGTCCGGGTCGTCGGCAGCCAACCGGTGTTGGCATGCTCTGGCCATGAGCGAGATGACCACCATCACCACCGGCTTGCGGTTCCCCGAGGGCCCGATCGCCATGCCCGACGGAACCGTTGTGCTGGTCGAGATGTTCGGGCCGCGCATTACCCGTGTGCATCCGGATGGCACGAAGGAGACGGTGGCCGAGATCGTGGGCGGCCCCAACGGCGCCGCGATGGGGCCCGACGGCTTCCTCTATCTGTGCAACAACGGGGGCTGCTTCACACCGGTCGAGATCGGGGAGATGCTGTTGCCCGGGCCGTTCGACCCGGAGCGCTACATCGGTGGCCGCATCCAGAAGGTCGATCTCGCGACAGGTGAGGTGACCGATCTCTACACCGAGTGCGACGGGCGGCCGCTGCGCGCGCCGAACGACTTGGTCT
Organism: Acidimicrobiaceae bacterium; assembly: GCA_003455715.1. Lineage (GTDB taxonomy): Bacteria > Actinomycetota > Acidimicrobiia > Acidimicrobiales > Ilumatobacteraceae > UBA668. Next base: position 2,642 of record DMQJ01000397.1, read on the forward strand.
TCGACGGCCACGGCGGCTTCTGGTTCACCGACCATGGCATCCGCGACCACCATGCGCGCACCAGCGACCTCACCGGCATCTACTACGCGAAGGCCGATGGCAGCTCCATCTCCGAGCAGGTGTTCCCCGTCGAAGGCCCGAACGGCATCGGCCTGTCGCCCGACGGTGGCACCCTCTATTGGGCAGAGACCACCACCGGCCGGGTGATGCGGCGCACGGTGGCGTCGCCGGGTGTGCTCGCCCCCGCCATTCCGCTCGACACGAGCACCTGTCTGGCCGGCCTGCCCGGGTACCAGCTACTCGACTCGTTGGCGGTCGACGGCGACGGCAACGTGTGCGTGGCCACCCTGGTGAACGGCGGCGTCACCGTCGTGTCGCCCACCGACGGGTCGACGGTGCACATCCCCACCGGCGACCTGCTCACCACCAACATCTGCTTCGGCGACAGCGACGGCAGCGGCGAGTACCGCGACGCCTACATCACGTGCTCGGCGATGGGCACGCTGGTGCACATGCGCTGGCCCAACCCTGGCCTGCGCCTGCACCACCTGTAGTGGCGGAGTCGATCGAGCCGATCCACGACGGCGAGCCTGATGTTGGTGCGTCGGTGGTGCGCGCGTTGCTGCACTCGGAGTGCCCGCAGTGGGCCGAGGCTCGATTGACCTACCTGAGCACGTCGGGCACCGATCACGCGATGTGGCGAGTCAGCGTTCCGCGATCGGCCGACGTGGTGGTTCGGATGCCTCGCCGCGCTCGCGCCGCGGCACGAGTGGCCTACGAGGCTCGGGTGTTAGAGGCGGTGGCAGCCTCCCCGGTGGCGCGTCAGGTTGCGACGCCGACGGTGCGTCACCTCGGCAACCCTCATGAGTACTTCCCGCACCAGTGGCTGGTGCTCGACTGGCTCGACGGCAGCGACGCGTGGGCGGCTCGGGCGACGCTCGACCATCGAGCGCTCGCGTCACTGGCCGTCGACCTGGCAGGCGTTGTCGGTGCCATCGGTGCGCTCGACAGTGGCTGGGCGCGCCCTCGCCAGGCAGGCAGCCGGGGCGGACCACTGCTCCCGTTGCTGGCCGGTCTCGACGAGTGGCTCACGGGGCCCGAGTGGAACGCGGCCGGGCTCATCGACGTTGCCGCAGTTCGCCGCCTGATGGACGAGGCTCGCGAGGTAGTGGGCGAGCCCGTTGCGGAAGGATTCGTGCACGGCGACCTGATCCCGGGCAACCTGCTGCTGAGTGGTTCTCGTCTCACGTCAGTCATCGACTGGGGTGGTGCTGGGCATGGCGACCTGGCTCAGGACCTGGCGCCTGCGTGGTCGGTCCTCGGGGCGGGCGAACGCTCGCTGTTCAGGGCCCACCTGGAGGTCGACGACGCCTCGTGGATCAGGGGGCGCACATTCGAGTTGGAGCACGCCGTGGCCGCCATCCTCTACTACGTGCCGAAGCGACACCCGTTGGGCGACGTGATGCTGCGCACGTTGCACCAGATCCTTGCTGGCTGATCGGAGCACCCGGGCTATTGTGTGACACCCCTGGCGTACGGTTGTTCGTATGGATGTTGAGGGGTTGTTGGGCGAGTTGCGAGGGGTGGTCGACAGGTTGGCCGCGCTCGATGTGTCGGTGTTGGACGCTGTCGAACTGCAGGGTGTGGTGGTGGGGTTGCAGGTGGAGGCGTCGCGGTTGGCAGCCGCGTCGGCGGTGCCGTTGCATGTGTGGGAGGTCGACGGCGGGTGGTGTACGTCGCGTGCGCGCACAGCCGGGTTGGCGTTGGCGAACCGGGTGCACCGGTGTCATCACGTGGTGGCGGCAGAGTTGGGTCGGGCAGCGAAGCTGTCGGGGATGCCGTTGGTGCGCAGGGCGGTGTTGGAGGGCCGGTTGTCGATGGATCATGTCGATCTGTTCTGCCGCTATGCCACCGAGACCCGCTGGCCGCTGTTTCAACGCGATGAAGCCGTGCTGGTCGAAGCCTGTGTGGGGCTGTCGTTGTTCGCGGATGCTCGCAACCTGGTCCGCTATTGGGCCGACCATGTCGATGACGAACTTGGCGACACCAAGCGTCCGGTGCGGTCGGAGGTGGAGACGTCACGGTCACGCGACACCGGCGAACTCACCCTGCGCGGGCATCTCAGTCCGGTGGATGCCGAGGTGTTCTGCAACGAACTCGACCGGCTGGTGCGCGACATCCGCCTCGAAGACCAAGCGAACGGTGCCGACCGGCCAATCGCCCAACAACGCGCTGCCGCGTTGTTGCGGATGGCGCAACGCTCGGCAACCGCCACCGGGGCGACGGGGCGGCCCCTGTTTCAGGTGATCATCGGCGATGCCACCGTCGCCCGGCTGTGCGAACTGGCCTCCGGGCATGTGATCACCCCTGAAGAACTGTTGCCGCATCTGGGGACGGCGTTGGTCGAGTCGTTCCTGTTCGACGAACGACACCGGCTGGTCGGGGTGTCGAAACAACGCACCTTCACCGGCCGCCTCCGCCGTGCCATCCAGATACGTGATCGACGCTGCCAGCACGAGTCCGGGTGCCCGGTGTCGGCCACCGACCTGCGCAGCGACATCGACCACATCGTCCCGTGGGCGCAGGGTGGGGTCACCGGCCCCGGCAACGGCCGGGTGTTGTGCACCAGCCACAACCGGCACCAACACCTCCACGGACCACCCCTACCGGCACCGTCCCCATCAGCCGACGGGCCGCCGCCCATCCGCTACCCCGAGTTGATGGCCGCGGTGCTACGGCTTCGTTGGAGCATCCGCCACATCAACGACCTCTACCTTCCCTCGGCGTCGTAGCCTGTCGGGGTGGCGAAGCGCTTCTACGTCGAGACACTCGGCTGCCCCAAGAACCAGGTCGACAGCGACAAGTTAGTCGGCACCCTCTTGGCCGACGGCATGGTGGCCACCGACGACGCGGCCACCGCCGACCTGGTGGTGGTCAACACGTGCGCCTTCATCGACGAAGCGCGCCGCGAGAGCATCGACACCATCCTCGCGCTCGAAGAGCAGCGCAAGCATGGGGCCAAGCTCGTCGTCACCGGCTGCATGGCCGAGCGCTATGGCCACGAGTTGGCCGAGGCGCTGCCCGAGGTCGACCAGGTGGCCGGGTTCGGCGTGCCGGTGAACCTCACCGCCAAGAAGCGCATTCCGGTGTCGACGGCGCCCATCCCCAGCCTCGACCTGCTCAACCTGCCGCGGCCGAAGTCGGTGTCGCCCTGGGCGTACGTGAAGATCGCCGAAGGCTGCGACCGCAACTGTGGATTCTGCGCCATCCCGTCGTTCCGCGGGCCGCAGCGCAGCCGCGACGTTGCCTCCATCCTGGCCGAGGTGGAGCAACTGGAGGCCAAGGAGATCGTGCTGGTGGCACAAGACCTGGCCAGCTACGGCAAGGATCGGCCGGGCGAACTCGGCGCCGGGGCGATTGTGCCGCTGGTACGTGCAGTGAGCGCCGCAGCTCCGTGGACGCGGCTGTTGTACCTCTACCCCAGCGATCTCACCGACGAACTCATCGACGCCATCTGCGACACCGGCGTGCCGTATTTCGACCTGTCGTTGCAGCACGTCAGCAAGCCGCTTCTGCGCCGCATGCGCCGCTGGGGCGATGGTGATCGCTTCCTGCGGCGTATTGCCGACATCCGCGACCGCGAACCCGATGCCGCGTTCCGCAGCAACTTCATCGTCGGTTATCCGGGTGAAACCGAGGCCGACCACGACCAGCTGCTGGCGTTCGTCGAGCACGCCCAACTCGACTGGTGCGGCTTCTTCGCCTACAGCTCGGAAGACGGCACCTACGCGGCCACGCTCGACGGCGCGGTGCCCGAGGGCTTGATGCACGAGCGCCTTGCCGAGCTACGCGAGTTGCAGGACAGCATCACCGCCAGTCGCCGCGACGACCTCATCGGACACACCGTGCGCGTGCTGGTCGACGAGGCCGGTGTCGCCCGCAGCACCCGTGAGGCACCGGAGATCGACGGCATCATCGAGGTGCCCGACACGCTCGCGGTCGGAGAGTTCCACGAGGTTCGCATCGTCACCGCCATGGGACCCGATCTCGTGGCAGACTCGCTCTGATGCCCGTCGACCCGTCCGCCATCAAGACCTGGGCCAACCTAGTCACGGTTGCGCGTGTACTCATCGCGCCCATCATGTTCCTGCTCATCCCCGACGAGCCGGGTGGCCGCTGGTCGGCGTTCCTGCTGTGGTTCGTGCTGTGCACCAGCGACGGCATCGACGGCTACCTCGCCCGGCGGCACGGCTCCACCAACCTGGGAGCGTTCCTCGACCCGTTGGCCGACAAGGTGCTGGTGCTCGGCGCCATGTTCGTACTGGTGGCCAACGACACCTTCTGGATCGTGCCGGTGGCCATCATGGCCGGACGCGAGCTGGTCATCAGCCTGTACCGCACGTTCGTGGGGGCCAAGGGTGTGAGCGTGCCTGCCAGCAAGGTGGCGAAGTGGAAGACCTTCGCCCAGCAACTCGCCGTCGGTTTCGCGATCATGCCGTGGACGGCGCTCGACGCCACCTGGCTGTGGCTCGGGCTGCTGTGGGTGTCGGTGGCGCTCGCGCTCAGCAGCGGCGGGCAGTACTTCTGGCGAGCCACGCACCCCAAGCCCGCCTCCGACGTGGCCACCGACGACAGCGCCTCGGTGTAGCCCATGCGGTGCGACGTGCTGGCGGTGGGCACCGAGTTGTTGCTCGGGCAGATCACCGACACGAACAGCCAGTGGATGGGCGAGCAGTTCGCCGCGGCGGGCATCGACTCGCTGATGCAGGCCAAGGTGGGCGACAACCTTGGGCGCATCGAAACGCTGCTGCGGCGCATGCTGGCCGACGCCGACGCCGTCATTATGTGCGGTGGCCTCGGCCCCACCCACGACGACCTCACCCGCGAGGCCATCGCAGCAGTGATGGGGGTGGCGCTGGAGTTCGACGAGGCGGTGGCCGACGTCATCCGCGAGATGTTCGCCGCCCGCGGCCGCCGGATGGCAGAGAACAATCTTCGCCAAGCAATGGTGCCCGTGGGTGCCACCGTCATCCCGCAAACCCGCGGCACCGCACCGGGGCTCATCTGTCCGGTCGCCATCGACGGCATCGCCAAGGTGGTGTACGCCGTGCCCGGTGTGCCCCACGAGATGAAGGACATGGTGCAGCGTGCCGTGCTGCCCGATCTGCTGGCGCGCAGCGGTGAGGCCGCGGTCATCCGCAGCCGCACGTTGCGCACGTGGGGCGAGAGCGAGAGCGGCCTCAACGAACGCCTCGACGGTGTGATCGCACGCCTCGACGGCGTCGGCAACCCCACGCTGGCCTTCCTCGCGAGCGGATGGGAAGGCATCAAGGTGCGGCTCACGGCGAAGGCACCCACCGTGCCGGAAGCCGACGCGCTCCTTGCCACATGGGAGGCCGACGTGCGCAGCGTGGTCGACGACATCGTGTTCGGGGTCGACGACGACACGATGGAGTCAGTCGTGCTCCAGTTGCTGCGCGAGCGCGGGCTCTCGCTCGGGTTGGCCGAGTCGGTCACGGGTGGGCTCGTCGCCGGTCGCATCACCAATGTGCCCGGGGCCAGCGAGGTGTTCCGCGGCAGCGTGGTGAGCTACGCCAGCGAAGTGAAGTTCACGGTGCTGGGCGTTCCCGAAGGGCCGGTGGTGAGCGAGGCCGCGGCCGCCGCCATGGCCGTCGGTGCACAGCGGGTGCTCGGGGCCGACGTTGCCCTGTCGCTCACCGGGGTGGCCGGCCCGGCCGAGCAAGATGGCATGCCGGTGGGCAGCCTGTGTGTGGGGCTGGCCGTGGGCAGCGACGTGCGCACACAAACGTTCCGGCTTCCGGGGCTGCGCGACCAGATGCGGCAGATGAGTGTCATCACGGCGCTCGACTTCCTGCGCCGCACGCTGCTCGCTGGATAGCCTTCCGCCTGCGCCTCCGTAGCTCAACGGATAGAGCAGCGGGTTTCTACCCCGTTGGTTGGGAGTTCGAGTCTCTCCGGGGGCACCCTCACGTCGGCAGTGTCAAGGTTTGCCCAACCTTTCTCACCCGCTGCGAATCGCGGTCCGATGAACTGGCCGTGAAGGCGGGCGCTCATCACACCATCAAACGATTCGATCCGATGAACGGCACCTGGGCGATGGTGTTCTTCGATCTGGTCATCGTGGTGGGCCTCGTCAGCACCGCGAAGGCGGTGACCGATCGCATCGAGAACGACGCCGCCCGCTGGGGATGGTTCATCGCCCTTTCGGCGGTCCTCATCTTCGCGCTGGTGGCGGTGCCGCTGCGGGTGATGTTGCTCCGCCAACGGCACCTGATGGTGAGTGCCGCCAACCAGGCCCGTCGGGCGGCCGCGACCGACGCTCTCACGGGCCTGCCGAACCGGCGTACCACTGACGAGATCGTTCAGGCGCTGCTGGCGGATGGAGTGCCGTTCGCCGTGGCGATCTGCGATTTGGATCACTTCAAGCACCTCAACGACGGGTTCGGTCACGATGCCGGTGACAAGGCACTTCGGGTGTTCGCGCATACCCTCCGGTCGGTGGTGCGCCATGGCGACGTGGTGTCGCGGCACGGTGGCGAGGAGTTCATCGTCATTCTTCCGAGGGCACAGAAGTGCCACGGTGCCGACGTGCTCGAGCGTGCCCGCCTGGAGTTGGCCGTGGTGCTCAGCGACCGGCCGTGCCCGGCGTACACCTTTAGCGCCGGGGTGGCCGACACGTCGGAAACGTCGGAGTGGCGGCACCTCTTGGAGTTGGCCGATCAGCGACTGTTGCACGCCAAGCGCCTCGGTCGCGACCGAGTTCTGGCTTCCATCGCCTGATCGGTAGGGAATTCGCCTCTCTCGGCCTACCCTGGGGAAGTCCCTCCGGGCGCCGAACCCCCGATTGCGCGAGGTCGATGTGAAGTTCAAGAAGGGCGACACCGTCATCTATCCCCAGCACGGTGCATGCATTGTGATGGGTACCAAGAAGATGGAGGCCTTCGGGTCTACCCAGGAGTACCTCATTCTCCGTACCGTCATCAACGAGATGACGCTCTCCGTGCCCACGTCGAAGGCCGACGAGGTGGGTGTGCGGCCGCCGGTGAACCCTGAGGAACTCGAAGACCTCGTCGCCGTGCTCAGCAAGCCCGACCCTCGCGTGCCCAGCAACTGGAGCCGTCGGTTCAAGAACCACCAAGAGAAGCTGAAGAGCGGCGACGTGTACCAGGTGGCCGAAGTGGTGCGAAACCTGGCCGCCCGCAACCGCGACGCGTCGCTTTCCGCCGCCGAGCGCACCATGTACGACCGGGCTCGCATCAACCTCGTCAGCGAGATCGCCCCGGCGTTGAAGGTGAGCGCCGAGGAGGCCGAGCGCTACCTCGATGAGGCGCTGGCCAAGGGTGTGCTGAAGCCGGCCAAGGAAGCTGCGAAGAAGAAGGCCTGAGCCGCGGCACCCTCGGCACCCGAGGTGCCCCGACATCGTCGTCTAACCTCGCTCGCATGACCGCCCCAGGCATGCTCACCCGCGACGAACTCGAATCCCTGATCCGCAGCGGTCACGTCGACACCGTGTTGATGGTGTTTCCCGACCTGCAGGGCCGGCTGGTGGGGAAGCGCACCACAGGACGGTTCTTTCTGCAGAGCGTCGCCGACGCCGGCACCGAGAACTGCGACTACCTCATCGCCTGCGACATGGACAACAACCCGGTGCCGGGGTATCGCTTCACCAGCTACGAGCAGGGCTACGGCGACATGCTGGCCAAGGCCGACTGGAACACCGTGCGACTCATCCCGTGGGTCGAGAAGACGGCGATGATCATGTGCGACCTCCTCGACGTCGATTCGCACGACCTCATCCCGGTGGCGCCCCGCAGCATCTTGCAGCACCAGGTGGACGCTGCTGCGGCGATGGGCTTCCTGCCGATGGTGGCGAGCGAGATCGAGTTCTACCTGTTCCACGACACGTACGACGAGGCTCATGAGAAGGGCTATCGCGGGCTGCGCCCGCACTCGCCCTGGCTGGAGGACTACCACGTCTTCCAGACCACGAAGGACGAGTACATCCTCGGTGCGATTCGCCGAGGCCTCGAAGCCGCCGGAGTGCCGGTGGAGTTCAGCAAGGGTGAGGCCGGCAAGGGCCAGCACGAGATCAACCTCGACTACACCACCGCCGTCGAGATGGCCGACCGCAACAGCGTGTACAAGTTGGCGGCCAAGGAGATTGCTCACTTCCACGGCCGCTCGGTGAGCTTCATGGCGAAGTACGACTTCAACGACACCGGTTCGTCGTGCCACATCCACTCGTCGCTGTGGACGCTCGACGGGCAGACTGCCGTGTTCGACGGCGGGCACCATGCGCCGCACGGCATGAGCGAAACGTTCCGCCACTACCTGGCCGGGCAGATCGCCACGGCCCGCGAGTTCAGCCTGCTGTGGGCGCCCACCATCAACAGCTACAAGCGGTTCCAACTCGGCTCGTGGGCCCCCACGGGTATCGGTTGGGGCATCGACAACCGCACGCTCGGGTTCCGCAAGGTGGGCCATGGCAAGGGCACCCGCGTGGAGTGCCGCATTCCAGGCAGTGACGCCAACAGCTACTTCGCGTTCGCCGGGGCGATCGCCGGCGGCTTGCACGGCATTCGCCACAGGTTGGAGCTCGGAGAGCCGTTCGTTGGCAACGGCTACGAGACCGACGAGATCCCGCGCATCCCGTGGAGCATCGTCGACGCCATCGATCTGTGGGAGCGCAGTGAGGTGGCACGGGAGTGCTTCGGCGACGACGTGCACCATCACATCCTCACCATGGCCAAGGCGGAGTGGATGGCGTTCAACCAAACCGTCACCGATTGGGAGTTGCGCCGCTATTGGGAGCGCATCTAGTGGCCTCCGCGTTCGCTCGGGCCGCGGCGGCTGTCGACACCGGCCAGCCGCTGCAGGACGTGGCGCGGGCCTTCGTGGCGGAGATGTCTCGCGAGCAGCGGCTGTGGTGCCTCGACGGCGATGCCCCAACGTGGGACGGGTTGAAGTTCCTGTACCAGGACGGCTACCACCAGGCCCCGTTCATCGGTGCCCGGGTGGAGGAATTGGGGTTGCCGGGCGTCGCCTTCGCCGATGGGCCCCGCGGTGCGGTGGTGGGTAACGCCACCGCCTTCCCGGTGTCGATGGCCCGCGGCGCCACGTGGGACCCCGAGTTGGAAGAACGAGTAGGCGACGCCATCGGACGAGAGTTGCGTGCGGTGGGTGCCAACCTCACCGGTGCCGTGTGCGTCAACGTGCTGCGCCATCCGGCGTGGGGAAGGGCGCAGGAGACCTACGGCGAAGATCCGTTTCACGTCGGCGAGCTCGGCGCCGCCTTCACCCGCGGCCTGCAGCGGCACGTGATGGCGTGTGTGAAGCACTTCGTCTGCAACTCGATGGAGAACGCTCGCTTCTCGGTCGACATCGAGGTCGACGACGTGGCGCTGCACGAGGTGTACCTGCCGCACTTCAAGCGCATCATCGACGAAGGCGTGGCGTCGGTGATGTCGGCGTACAACTCGGTGAACGGCGAGTGGTGCGGTGAGAGCCGCGCCCTGCTCACCGATGTGTTGCGCGACGAATGGGGCTTCGAAGGTTTCGTCATCAGCGACTGGATTTTCGGCCTGCGCGACGCGGCGCGATCGCTGCACGGTGGGCTCGACATCGAGATGCCGTATCGGATGGTGCGGGCCCAGCACCTCGCCGCGGCCCTCGAGCGTGGCGACGCGTCGTGGGCCGACGTCGACCGGTCGGTGGAGCGCGTCGTCGCCACCCTTCTGCGGTTCCGACACTTGCTCGGGCCGGTTGGCGAGACGCGCGACGAGGTGCTGGGCAACCCGTCGCATCGTGCTCTGGCCCGCGAGGTGGCGGGGCGGTCGGTGGTGCTGCTGCGCAACGAGGCCGTGGGTGACCTGCCCGCATTGCCGTTCGGGCCAGAGGTGCAACGGTTGGCGGTGGTGGGGCGACTCGCCGCTGCAGTCAACCTGGGCGACGGTGGTTCCAGCGATGTGTGGGACCTCGACTGCCACAGCGTGCTCGATGGGCTTGAGTCGCTCGCCGACGTGGTGCACGACGATGGCAGCGACGTTGCCCGAGCGGCCGCTGTAGCGGCCTCGGCCGATGCCGTGGTCGTGGTGGTGGGCTACACCGCTGACGACGAGGGCGAATACATCGGCGAGACCGACCCGTCACTCGGCCAACTGTTGCCACAGGGCGACGAACCCGATGTCGCCGACGCCTACCAGGCGTGGCTCAGCGAACTCCCGTCCTCGGAGAAGCCAGCGCGACTGCGGGGGCGTGCCCGAGGTTTCAGCACCGGCGGCGATCGCTTGTCGTTGCGGCTGTCCGCTGCCGATGTGGAACTCATCCGCGCCGTTGCGGCGGCCAACGCCCGCACGGTGGTTGCCATCCAGGCCGGCAGCGCGGTGGTGATGTCGGAGTGGGTTGACGCGGTGCCTGCAGTGGTGCAGTCGTGGTACGGCGGGGGGCGGGGGGGGGGG
>DMQJ01000397.1:13298-13536 GCA_003455715.1 Acidimicrobiaceae bacterium
GTGGTGCAGTCGTGGTACGGCGGGTCGCGGGCGGGCGAGGGTCTGGCCGATGTGCTGTTCGGTGCGGTCAACCCGTCGGCGCGTCTGCCGTTCTCGGTGCCCGTTGATGAGTTGCACCTACCGGCGTTCGATCGCGACGCCACGTCGTTCCGCTACGACCAGTGGCACGGCTGGTGGCACCTCGGTCGCGTGGGCGTGGCGCCCGCCTACCCGTTCGGGTTCGGCCTCTCCTACACGA
>DMQJ01000199.1:0-298 GCA_003455715.1 Acidimicrobiaceae bacterium
GGGTGGTGAGGAGTTGTTGGGGGCAGATGCTGATGCCTTGTGGGGTGCGGATGCCGTAGTGGAGGTGTGGTCCGGAGGAGTGGCCGGTGTTGCCGGTGTAGCCGATGGGTTGGCCGGCGACGATGTTTTGGCCGAGGGTGAGGTCGTTGTGGCTCATGTGGCAGATCGACCATTGCCATCCGCTGGTGGTTTGGATGCGGACTCCGATGCCGCATTTGGAGCATTCGCCGTGGGTGCAGGTGCTGCCGCGTGGTTCGTACCAGGTGGTGGTGGTGTGGGTGACGGCGATGACGGTGCC
>DMQJ01000199.1:505-4091 GCA_003455715.1 Acidimicrobiaceae bacterium
GGGTGACGGCGATGACGGTGCCGGTGACGGGCGCGTAGAGGGGTGTGCCGACGGGGACGCCGATGTCCCAGGCGGGGTAGTCGTGGTGGGTGGCGAGGAGTTTGCCGGCGGGGACGGTGTCGCGTGGGAGCGGGAACGCGAACTGTCCGTCGGGGGTGACCACGGCTCCGCAGGGTTCGGGGGTGTAGCCGAGTTCGGCCGCTTCTTGTTGGTAGTGGGTGAGCCAGCGGGCTTGGTAGTCGCGTGGGGTGAGGGTGTTGCCGTCGGGGATGATGTCGAGCAGTGCCGGGTTGGTCATTGCTGATGGCAGGTACCAGACGATGGGGACGTTGCCGATGTCGGTGCCGTAGTTGTCGATGATCCAGTGGAGGTGTTCGGTGGCTTTGGCGTCCTGGATGTCGGGTGGCGCGTCGTTGGCTCGGGGGTAGCCGCCGTAGTTGGCCCAGGTGGCGTCGATGAACTGGTAGGCGCCGGAGGCGGTGGCGTTGGCTGCTTGGGCGGTGTAGTTGTCGCGGGATTCCATGTGGCGGATGGTGGCCAGGATCGATTCGATCCCGACAGGGTTGGCAGGGTCGACACAGAGGCCGGCACCGGTGGGTGGCGGGGCGCACGTGTAGTCGGGGTTGGCGGCGGCGAGGACGGTGGGGTTGGTGCCGTAGGCCTCGAACCAGGTGGCGAGGTAGGGGCTGATGGTGTCCCAGGCGGGGTCGTCGTCGGCGGGTATGGTGCCGTGTTGCCAGATGATGGGGACAGCGAACAGGGCCCCGTGGTCATCGATGATGCCGGCAATGATCTGTTCGGCGGCTGTGTCTTGTGTGGCCCCGGTGGGCGGGTAGGTGGGGTCGAGGTCGTAGGCGGTGGCGATGTCGGCCCACTCGGTTGCGGTGTCCCACCCGTAGCTGCCGTCGACAACGAGGATGGTCGCTGCGGCGCGAGGGATGTCGGGGTTGGCGAGTAGGCAGGCTTGTGCGCCGACTGCGGCGGTGGCGGGCACTTCCCCTCCGCCGAGCAGCGCTGGGAACAGGAACAGTGAGGTGATCGAGGCGAACGCAACGGCAGCGGCTTTCATACCTGTGTAGAGCCGTCTGCGAGGACGGTCGGCTCACACAAGATTTCGTGTGAGTGATCGCCGGTGGAGGGTGGCTCTAGAGGGGTGGGGCCGGAACGAGATCCGGACCCTGACACCTTTGGAGGTTCCGATGAAGTTCACCGAGTTGATGGTCCGGCTGACGGGTCGGGTGCCGATGCTGCCGAACCCTGACCCGGATGCGCCGGCCGGGCTGAAGCAGTCGGCGTCGACAGTGATCGCCCTGTTGAAGTGGGGCTCGCTGATCGCTGGGCTCCCTGCGTTGGATGACGCAGACGGTAAGACCACGGGAGTGCCGAGGCCCCCTCGCTGGTAGAGGCCGGTGGGTGGGTGCGGGCGGAGGGACTCGAACCCTCACTCCGAGGAACAGGAACCTAAATCCTGCGCGTCTGCCAGTTCCGCCACGCCCGCGTGGGGAGCCGTCAGCCTACTCCTCGGCCGCCGGAACCCAAGCCGGCCAACTGGCCGACGGCACGGTGATGACGGGCTCGACAGTAGCCTTCGCCGCTATGGGGTTCACCGGCTTCCCGTCCGAGGCGTTCGACTTCTACGCCCGTTTGCAGCTCGACAACTCGCGCACGTTCTGGCAGGCCAACAAGCCCGTGTACGACACAGCGGTGCGCGGATCGCTGCTGGCGGCGCTCGACGAACTCCACGAGTACGGCCCGTTCCAAGTGTTCCGCCCGCACCGCGACGTGCGTTTCAGCAAGGACAAGACGCCCTACAAGGAGAACGCAGGCGGGTACGGCGAAGCCGAGGGTGGCACCGGCTACTACCTTGCGCTCGACGCCAACGGGCTGTTCGCGGGTGCGGGCTACTACCAGTTCGCATCCGACCAGATGGAACGGTTCCGTGAGGCGGTTGCCGCCGACGGCACGGGCAGCGAGTTGGCGGGGTTGGCCGCCGAGTTGGAGAAGAAGGGCTATCGACTCGGTTCCATCTCCGAGCTGAAGACCGCGCCCCGCGGCTACCCGAAAGACCACCCACGCATCGAGCTCCTACGCCGCAAGGGCCTGTTCGTGGGCATGGAATGGCCATTGGCGAAGTGGATGCACGGCAAAGCGGCCATCGCCAAGATCCGTGGCGTGTGGGAGGCCGCACGACCCGTCACCGACTGGCTCGACACCCAGGTCGGCCCGAGCACCCTCCCGCCCGAAGAGCTTCGCCGCTGACGAGTCGCGCGCCTGTCGGCGGCGCCCGCTACCCGCCGGCTGGCGGCTCGTAGAACCTGCAGCGCACGCCCGGTGCCGATCGCAGCTTGCGATCGAACGTGAGGAGCGGCACGTCGAGCAACTCGGCCAGCGCAACGTAGGCCGCGTCGTACGAGGTGACCGAGTGCCGCAACTCCCACACCCTCGGCCACACGGCATCGAGGTCGATCGCGGTTCCAGGCAGGCCCACCGCGCGCTCGAGCGAGACGCTGGCGCGGTCGTCGGAGATGTGCCCCGCCGCTGCGAGCCGACGCAACGTGCTGGCCACCTCGTAGGCCAGCAGCGTCGGATACGCCAACGAGTGGGTGGCCACGGCGTGCCTGGCGACCTCGCCGTCGTCGGTGTTGCTCACCAACATGGCGACGGCCGCACTGGCATCGAGCACGATCATCGGCGGTCGGCGTCGCGCGCAGCAATGATGGTTTCGGTGCTCACCGTCGGCGCATGACGCAGCTCGGCCCGCAGACGAGCGACGAGCGCAGCCCGATCGGGGCGAGCGGCCAGCTCGCTCAGTTCACCCAGCAGGTACTCCTGCAAACTGGCGCCCCGCCGGGCGGCGCGCGCCGCCAACTCGTTGCGCACCTCGGTGGGTACGTGCCTGATCGTGATGGCAACCGTCATGCCTGCAGAATAGCTGCAACGACTGCACTCTGCTGTCGCTCCGCCGAGTGGTCAGGGTACGGGGATCCACACCAGCGACAGTTGGGTGACCTTCACGTCGGTGCGTTCCAGGGGCACCTGCATCGGCACGATGTCTTTGGCGACGGCCATCCACCGCATGTCGATCTCGGTGACCTCTTCGGTGAGGTCGAGTTCCAGTTCCTCCATCTGCTGGTGCAGGAGCTGGATCTTGTTCTCGGCGGCTTGCACACGCTGCTCGGCGGCGTCGCTGCGACCGCGCTTGCCGGCGGCCGAGCCCAGCTTGCCGAGCACGCTGGTGCGCGAGCGGCGCCCGCCGAAGATGCCACCGAGAATGGAGCCAGCGGTGGAGAGCAACTCGTCGTTGCGCTTGCCTTTCCGCTCGGCTTCCAGCACCTCGGCCCGGTCTTGCGCCGCCTGCAGCTGCGACTGCAACGAGTTGAGCTTGGTTTGGTACTTGTCTTTCAGCTTGGCGGTCTCGGCGTCGGCCTTCGCATCGGCGGCCTGGTAGCAGCGTTGGAAGAAGGCTTCCTCGGTCTCGCCGGGTCGGCTGTAGAGCTTCAGCGGCTTGTTGCACTGGATCTCGATGGTTTGGCTGCGCGCCAGATGATCAACGAGCGACCGTTCGGTCTGCTTGAAGAACGTCGCC
>DMQJ01000199.1:4266-4652 GCA_003455715.1 Acidimicrobiaceae bacterium
TCGGTCTGCTTGAAGAACGTCGCCTTCCCGATGGGCGCGTCGGTGATGCGGTACGCGGCCTGCGGCGGCACCTCCACACGGAGGTCGCGGTCGTCCCAGTCGGCGGCGACGGCGCGAGTGGCATCGACTGTGGCGGTGAGCGGGAACAGCACGGCCTCGTACTCCTCGTCGTGCACGAGGTCGGCCTTCTCGTCGTCGTAGCGCAGGGCCACCCTGGCGACGATGCCAGCTTCCCACTGGGTGCCTCGCGAGTCGCCACCCACGTCGGCCAACCACGGCGCGGCAACGTCGGCCCAGCGCACCGGCACACCGTCGGCCACCGTGGGCATCACGGGGGTGGAGTGTGCATCAGTTGGCGGCGCTGGCGCGGGCCCCGCGGGTGACGG
>DMQJ01000186.1:0-4017 GCA_003455715.1 Acidimicrobiaceae bacterium
GTGGTGGCACTGTTATGCCCGGGTGGGGGGCCCCCCCGCGAGGCTGGCTGTGAGCCCCCCCGGAAGCGCTCCGCGACCCCCGGCGAGGCGCCCGCCTCGGGTCGCGAGCACCGCGAACGGAATGCCATACGCGAGGAAGCTGGCGCCGATGAGTTGATCGGAGGCACCGAGATCGGTGAGGAAGCGGTCGAGGGTGGCGTCGTAGAACCCCACGGGAAGGAACAGCGCCATGCTCATCAGGACCCCTGCCCGAACGCCGGGCAGCCGAAGCAGGTCGAACGCCAGCCGCTGTCGTGTGTCGAGCGGGGGCTGGGGGAGCGTGCGAGGGGCCAGCATCACCGCCGCAGCAAGTGCGAACACCCCGGCGACGAGGAACGGCACCCGCACCCCGAACGGCCCGACCAGGAAGCCGCCGATGACGGGGCCGGTGACGAAGCCGGCCAGCTCGACGCCGCTCAAGGTGCCCAGGCGCTGCGCCACCTCGTTGGGCCTGATGCTCACGGCGATAGCCCGCGACGCCGGCATGAAGAGGCTGTTCGACAACCCGACCACGCATCGCGACACCACCAGCATCAGCAGCGAGTTCGACACTGCGAACGACACGCTGCCGATCACCGCCATCGCCAGGCCGGCGAGCAGGAGCGACTTGGAGTGACCGCGATCGGCCAGCGGAGCGAGGAGGATCTGGCCGATCAGTCCGACCAGGAAGCCCGAGCCGGCGATGAGCCCGAGGCCGGTGTCGCTGAATCCGTACTCGTCCTGCAGGTTGCTGAGCAGGGAGAAGACGACGCTGTTGGCGACCCCGACGCTGGCGGTGGCGACGAGAAGCGGGGCCCAACCGGCAACCCGCGTGCTCATGCGGAGCGGGTCGGCGCCTCAGCGCGCACCCGGACCATCTCCGGTTCGTGTGGAAGCTGCACCGCTCGCAGCAGGTATCGCTCGCCGCCCGCGGTGAGTTCTGCCAGGCACCATCCGCCGGGGGCATCGCACTCGCCGTCGCCGATGGTGCGAGTGCAATCGATGTCGAGGCCTGCGGAGTCGGCCTCTGCGTGCCACAGCGACAGCAGTCCGCGCCTCAGCTCCGGATCGTCGACCAGGTCGGTGCCGTGCAGCAGCAACTCCACCGTGGTGATGGTGACGTGCTGTACCTGGTGGGCGTTCACCACGTCGCCACCGAGTTCGCCATCGAGCATCACCACGATGGGCCCGTCGGAGCCGGCGACTCCACCGACGAAGCCGTACCGCACGAGGGGCAGGCCGTCATCGCCGGTGCACTCGTAGCGGACGCGATCGCCGGGAGCGAACATCACACGCCCGCCTCGGTGAGCGCAGCGTCGCCGAAGGCCGGCCACAGATGGAGCGCCGTTGCAGCCCACTCGTCGAATGGGCGATCGGTGAGCGCCACACAGGCGACGTGTACCCCCGGATCCACCCACAGGAGGGTACCGGCTCCGCCGAAGTGACCGTACGTGCTCGGCGAGTTGCGTGTGCCCGTCCAGTGCGGATGCTTGCTGCCGCGCAACTCGGTGCCCAGGCCCCAGTCGCACTCGTCGAAGCGCCCGATGCCGGGCACGATCCCGGCAAGTCCAGGAAACTGCACGGTACGAAACTGTGCCGCTCCCGCAGGCGACAACAGCCGCGGAGCCCGCAGCTCGCCGACGAAGGCCACCAGATCGGCCACGGTGCTGTGCACCCCGTGCGCCGGCGAGCCACGCAAGGTGGTGTCGTTCATTCCCAGCGGAGCCAGCACGGCCTCGGTGAGGTACTCGCCGAAGGGCATGCCTGCCGCCTTGGCGAGCGCATCGGCCGCCAACTCGACACCGGTGTTGCTGTAGATCCGCCGTTGAGCTGGGCGAGCGATCGGCCCGTCACCCTCGAACGGGTAGCCCCCGGCATGCGCGAGCAGGTGACGGATGGTGCACCCTGGTTGGCCGGCCGGTTGATCGAGCGCCACGGTGCCTTCCTCGCACCCGATCAGCACCGTGTAGCCGACCAACATCTTGGCAATCGACGCGATTCGGAATCGATGGTGCACAGGGCCGGTGGTGCGCACCTCGCCGTCAGGGAAGACGATGGCAGCCGCGACCGTGTCGACTGGCCACTCGGCCGTCAGTCGCAGGGCTCTCATCGTGGCTGCGACGGTGGGTCAGGCGAGGCCGGTGGTGCGCAGTACCTCGGCCACGCGGAACGCAAGGTCGAGGCCCTGGCGGCCGTTGAGCCTCGGGTCGCACATGGTCTGGTAGGCGAGGTCGAGTTGGTCGTCGAGGATGTTGTCGCCGCCGCCGGTGCACTCGGTGACGTTGTCGCCGGTGAGCTCCACATGGATGCCACCGGGCCACGTGCCCTCGGCCTGGTGAGCACGCACGAATCCGTCGATCTCGGCGCAGATGCTGTCGAACGTACGCGTCTTGCGGCCCGAGGTGCTGGTGATGGTGTTGCCGTGCATCGGGTCGCACGACCACACCACCGGATGCCCGGCGTCGCGCACCGCACGGAGCAACGGGCGCAGCGCGTCTTCTACCTTGTCGGCACCCATGCGGCTGATGAGGGTGAGGCGGCCAGGTATGTGAGCCGGGTTGAGGCGTTCGCACAGCTCTAGCACGTACTCCGGGGAGGTGGTGGGGCCCACCTTGCAGCCGATGGGGTTGCCCACCCCGCGGAGGAACTCGATGTGCGCGCTGTCGAGTTGGCGGGTGCGCTCGCCGATCCAGAGCATGTGCGCCGAACAGTCGTACCAGCCACCCGTGAGCGAATCCTGACGGGTGAGGGCTTCCTCGTACCCGAGCAGCAGTGCCTCGTGGCTGGTGTAGACGTCGGTCTCGTGCAACGGATGCGTGACCTCCGTGTCGATGCCGCACGCCCGCATGAACCGCAGGGCGCGATCGATCTCGTTGGCCAACTGTTCGTAGCGCTGCCCCTCGGGGCTGCTGCCCACGAACTCCTGGGTCCAGGCGTGCACCCTGGCGAGGTCGGCGAAACCGCCTTTGGTGAAGGCGCGGAGCAGGTTGAGCGTCGCCGCCGACTGGTTGTAGGCCTGCACGAGCCGCTCGGGGCTGGGCACACGGGCGGCCTCGGTCGGTGCATCGCCGTTGACGATGTGCCCCCGGAAGCTCGGCAGCTCGAGGTCGCCGATCTTCTCCGTGGGGCTGCTGCGCGGCTTGGCGAACTGGCCGGCCATGCGGCCCACCTTCACCACGGGCACGCCGAGCGAATAGGTGAGCACCACCGCCATCTGCAGGATGACCCGCAGCTTTTCGCGGATGTTGTTCGCGGAGAACTCCTCGAAGCTCTCGGCGCAGTCGCCCGCTTGCAGCAGGAAGGCGTTGCCCGCCGCCACCTGGCCGAGCGAGGTCTGCAGCGAGCGCGCTTCGCCGGCAAACACGAGCGGGGGATAGGAGGCGATCTGCTTCAGGGCACGGTCGAGGTCGCCCATGTCGGGCCAGTCGGGTTGCTGGGCGGCCGGAAAGGCCTGCCAGCTCGAGGGTGTCCAGTCTTTCGCCACGGCGGGAAGCCTAACGGTGTGCTCCGCGGGAGCCCCATCGGAAATCGGAGCGGGAATTGCGAACGCCCCCGGCGGGTGCCGGGGGCGTTGCAACGAACGGTGTGCGGAGAACGGTCAGACGGCGAGGATACGAACAGCGTCCTCGCGCAGGCCGGCGACGGCCCGGCTGACGAGGCGGCGGGCGGCCTCGGCGGTGACGCCCAGGTTCTCGCCGACCTCGCGGAAGCTCTTGCGCTCGCCATCGAGCAGGCCGAAGCGCGCTTCAACGGCGTAGCGAGCCCGCTTGTCGAGCGTGCCGAGCAGTTCGTCGAGCAGATCGGTGTCGACCATGGCCATCACGGCGTCTTCGGGGGTGCCGTCGCCGTTGGCCATCAGGTCGCCGAGGGTGGCATCGCCGTCGTCGCCGATGGTCTTGTCGAGGCTCACCGGGGTGGTGAGGCGGTGCAGTTCGGCGTTGCCGACATCGAGCGTCTCCCCCCCCCCCCCCGCCCGCCGCGCGCCCGCCCGCCGCCCCT
>DMQJ01000186.1:4117-6774 GCA_003455715.1 Acidimicrobiaceae bacterium
GGCATCGCCGTCGTCGCCGATGGTCTTGTCGAGGCTCACCGGGGTGGTGAGGCGGTGCAGTTCGGCGTTGCCGACATCGAGCGTCTCGCCGTCGCCGCTGGCCTGACGCAGCGCTGCGCGGAGGCTGGCCGAACGGTCGCCGGGGATACGGATGAGGCTGGCCTTCTGGTCGAGCGCACGGCCGATGGCCTGGCGGATCCAGAAGGTGGCGTAGGTGGAGAACTTGAAGCCACGGCGCCAGTCGAACTTGTCGACGGCGTGCTCAAGGCCAAGGTTGCCTTCCTGGATGAGGTCGAGCAGATCCATGCCCTGGGGGAGCGGGTAGCGGCGGGCGATGGACACCACGAGGCGCAGGTTGGCGCGAATGAAGCGATCCTTGGCGTCGGCAGCCTTGGCCACAGCAGCCTTCAGCGCGGCGCCCTTTTCGCCGTTGGCGAGGCGCTCGGCCGCGTCGCGGCCAGCCTCGATGACGCGGGAGAGCTCGCGCTCTTCTTCCGCGGTGAGCAGCGACACCTTGCCGATGTCGTTCAGGTAGAGACCGATGGAGTCGTTCATGGCACTTGTTCTCAACTTGTCAGTTCGTCGTCAGATTCCGGTTCGGGGTGTGTCGTTCGGCACACCGGTGCCAGGTGCACCAGCGTGCCGACACACTCCAATTCGACTGCATGCGCGCCGTACCAGGGGGAACGGAACCCGAGCAGCCGATGGGGGGTCGGTATGGGGGGACAGGTAACGGTACTACATCCGTCAAGCCCTGTCGTATCGGAATGGATGGCGACGGTACGGTGATCGGTCACACCTTGTGCGCCGGGTGCCCTGTGTGTACGGCCGCCGAGCCGTACACTGCCCAGCCGTGCTCCTCCGCGTCGGCCTTTTCGGCGGCACGTTCGACCCCCCGCATGTCGGCCATCTCGTCACGGCGGTCAACGTGCGCCATGCCCTCCAGCTCGATCTCGTCGTGCTGATGGTGGCCAACGTGCCCTGGCAAAAGGCCGGCACCAGGCCCATCACCGACTCGGCGCACCGACTGGCCATGGTGGAGGCGGCAGTGGCAGATGTCGACGGGTTGGTGGCTGGCCGGGCCGAAATCGACCACGGGGGGCCGAGCTACACCGCCGACACCCTGCAACACCTCGCTGTCGAGTACCCCGGCGCCGCACTGTTCACGATCGTGGGCGACGACGCTGCCGCTGGTTTCGAGACCTGGGAACGTCATGAGGAGGTTGCCGCCCGGTCGAGCCTGGTGGTCGTCGACCGACCGGGTGCGCCAGTGGAGCTCCCTGCACAGTTCGAGTGGTTGAGGGTGGAGGTGCCACGCCTCGAGGTGTCGAGCACCGACCTGCGTGCTCGTTGTGCCGACGGGCGCCCGCTCGACTACCTCGTCACCGATGCGGTGCTCGATGTCATTCGTACCGCCGGCCTCTACGCCGGAGCCGTTCGATGACGGTGTTGGCACACACGCGCCGGAAGCGCACCGCCATCATGCTGGCCGTCAACTTGCTGTCGGTGCTTGCGCTCGGCGGCATCGGCTACGCGGGGTACAAGGCCCTACGGCGCTACGAAGGTGGCACGCGGGTGAGCACGGAGACCACGAAGCTTCCCTACACGCCGGTCGGAATGCTGGCCACCGTCGACAACGACGATCAGCTCACGTCGGTGGTCGTCGTGGTGCTGCAGGACGGAACGGCCGGGTTCCGGGGAGGCAGCCTGGTGCCAGTGCCGATTTCCGCCGACACCGCGCTCGGGGTCGACGGTCTCCGTGTCCCGCTCACCGAGGTGTACGCAGCACAGGGGGACGAGTCGCTCGCGTTCGCTGTGGAGAGTGCCGTCGGCATCACGCTCGATCACTGGCTGGTGGTCACCCCCGACGAACTCGAAGTGCTGCTGGCACCCCTGGCGCCGCTCGCGGTCGAACTTCCGGTCGATATCTACGACGGCCCCGCCGACGACCCCACGCTGGTACGCGAGGCAGGTGCAGGAGAGCTGTCGGCCGAACAGTGGGCCGAGGTGCTCAATGCCCGCCTGGAGGGCCAGAAGGAGCGAGCTCGACGTCAGGTGGTGGAAGGGTTGTGGAGCTCGGTGGCGGCTGCTGCCGGAGGTGGCGCTGTGTCGGTGGCCGACATCGCTCTGCCGCTGTCGCCTGACGAACGACCGGTCGTGGTCGACTCGATGTCGGGTTTGTTCGACCGCCTGTTGGCAGGCCCCGCGCAGTCGCGTGGCATCGCCGCCGCGCCGCTTCCGGCGGAGGAGGTGCCGCCGGGTGTCGATGTCGAGCAACTCGACTTCGCCGACGCCGTGATGGTGTTCGGGTCGATTGCGCCCTCAGCCACCACCGCCCCTCGACCGTCGCTCGTCTATCGCATCGAGGCGCCACCCGGCTACGACGATCGCGTCAAGTGGGCGGTCGAATTGGTGCTGTTCCTCGGTGGCAATGTGCAGTCGGTGAAGATCAGCGCCGACGTTCCTGAGCGTTCCGCAACCGAGTTCGTGATGTACGCCTCCGCCTCTCGCGACGACCTCGAGGCAGCGAACGACGTGTTCGGTTCGTATCGGTTCGTCGAGCCCGACGAACGCATCGAGGGGGTCGAGGTGGTGTCCAAGAAATTCTTGAGATTTTTGGGATCGATGCGGCCGCCGTCTAAACCACGTTCTTTTGA
>DMQJ01000098.1 GCA_003455715.1 Acidimicrobiaceae bacterium
GCCTGAGCCGCAGCCGGGCGGCCGCCGCTCACGCCGCGGCTCAGGCGGCCGGCACTGCGGCTGTCTGACAACCAAGGTTTGGTCCGACCTCGCCGCCCCACAGCAGAACGGTCGCGCACACCTGGTAGCTGCCGGGGGCCACGGTGAACGTCTCATCGAAGCCGTGGAATGGGCCGAGTCCGTCGGCCATGCTGGCGCGTTCAGTTCGGGCCGTCACCACTCGCCATGCGACCGCTGCGTCGCCCGTCGTCGGGATGACCGTGATCGAAACCGCGACCGGCAGGTCGAATTCGGGATGCACGGCATACCCGGTGGCCCGCACGGTTCCGACGGTGGCGGTTGGGGTGTCGAGCACCCCGCTGGGGTCGCCGCCCGGTCGCGCTGGGGTCACGGCCGCCAGTTCGCTGTACACGTCGGCCGACTCGTAGCCGAACGCCCAGATGGCGATGCCGCTCCACCCAGCGTCGAGAGCGGCCTCAGCCCGAGTGCGGACGGTGGTGGCGTCGGGGATGAACACGGTGTGCTGGATGGTGCAGGTGACGATGCTGCCGGGCGGAGTGACACGCATGGCCGGCTCAAGTGCATCGGGGTCGGCCGGGCCGGGTACCGCTGGCACGGTGGTGGAGGGCGGCACGTAGGTGGGGGGCGTCGGCAGAGTGCCCACCGGCCCGGTGACCACTTCCGTCCAGCCGAAGGTGACCTCGCCCGACGAATGCCGCACGGGGGTCAACCCGTGGGCGGCGGCCAGCGGCGCCATCTGCTTCATGGTGATGCTGCGGCGGGTGACGGCACCGTCGGGGCATGTCTCGTTGGTGAACTTCTTGGTGGACCAATGGCGACCGTAGGCGGGCACGCCGAGCTGCAGGCGCGAGTTGGGGACGCGGCTGTCGTTCCAGTCGATCACCTGATTCACCCAGAAGTCGGGCGCGATCGGGCCGGGCGAGGTGATGCTCCAGTCGTAGACCATCAGCCGCAAGCGGTCGACGTACTCGCCGATCACTTCCGGTGCGTAGACGGTGTAGCCGCGGGTGGTGCCGTTGCTGTCGCGCCACACCGGTGGCACGGTCACCGACAGCAACTTGCCGCGTTGGTGCAGCAGCGCGGCGAGTTCTTGCACGAAGGCGATCCAGGTGGGCCGGATGCTTGCCCAGGCGCTGGAGCCATCGCCGAACGCGAACACCTCGTAGTCGATGTCGATGCCGTCGAACCCTTGAGCCATCACCAGGTCGACGATGCGCTGCACATGTGCGGCGCGGTTGAACGAATTGGCGAGAATGCCGCGCATCACACCTTTCGGTTGGCCGTCGAAGATGGTGGGGATGACCGGTAAGCCCTGCGCCCGTGCGCTGGCCACGGTGGTGTTGAGGCTCGACTGCGACGCCATCAAGTCGATCGTGCCGTCGTCGTCGGTGGTGTACCACATCATCGACACCTCGCCGATGAGGCTGGCTGCATCGTCGTTGTCGATCACGGCCCGACCCGCACTGCCACCCCAGTAGGGCACCCATCCGGTGACGAACCGGTTGGGCTCGCACGCCGACAACGCAACGGCGCACGCGGCAGCGAGAAGAGCCCGACGGGCGGAACGAGCAGGCACGGGTGCCACCGTATCGCTCCGCTCCCCGCCGCAGCCCGCGGCGCCATCGGTTCGCTCGGGTGGTGAGGCTGATCGGCGGTAGCGTCGATGTACGTGCCCACGCCAGCGTCGCCGTCCCTGCAGCAAGAGGTCGACGCCGGCGAAACGGCTGCTCCGATGCGGCATGGGCCACTGGGCATCGCTGCGGTGTTGGCGGCCAACGTGTTCTGGTCGTTCGGTGGTGTGTTCGGGAAGCAGGCCGACGCCGGTGGCGTGGTGCTGTCGTTCTGGCGCATGTGGGCTGCGACGCTCGTCATGCTGCTCGTCGCGCTCGTGATGCGCCGCCTGCCGACGCGCTCCGACATCGTCCGCGCCGCACCGCTGGGCGTGCTCTTCGGCCTCAACATCTGCGCGTTCTTCATCACCCTCGAGTACGTCTCGGTGGCTGTCGCCCTCATTATCGGGGCCCTCACCCCGGTGGTTGCGCTGCCCATCGCCGTGCTCTTCATGGGCGAGCGCCTCACCATGGTGAAGGCGGTGTGTGCCCTGGTGGCGGTCACCGGCGTCGTGGTGGCCGTGCTCGCGGCACCGCAATCCGAATCAGCCGAAGGCAACCAGGCGGTGGGTTACCTGTGGGCGGTGGCGTCGTTGCTCATCTGGGTGGCGTACCTGTTGATGTCGAAGCGGGTGCGCGCGCACGTCGATGTCGTGCCGTTCATGCTGGTGATGTCGGCCGTTGGCGGCCTGTCGGTGACGGTGGTGGTGTTGCTCACCAGTGCCGACCTCGGTCGCCTGCAGGGCAACGGATGGTGGTGGATGATCCTGCTCGCGTTGGGTCCTGGCCTTGCCGGCCACGGCTTGGTGGCATGGGCCCAGCCACGGGTGGACGTGTCGGTGTCGACGTTGCTCATCCAGGCCGAACCGGTGGGCGCGTCGATCGCCGCGTGGGCAATCCTCGGCGAGCGGGTGTCGCTGGTGCAGGGGTTGGCGATGGTGGCGGTGCTCGCTGCGCTCAGCGTGCTGGCCTATCGCGAGGCTCGCGACTCGCTGGTGGCGGCAGGCGAACTGGTGGCGTGAGCGCTCAGCGCTCTTCGATGCGGATGGCGAGAATGTTGATGGGCTGCAGCGGCGGGCCGTCGCCGGGGTTGGCCACCATGTCGAGTTGCTCCAGCACGCCGAGATCGTCGTCGATCACCTGGCCGAACAGGGTGTAGTTGGCGGGCAGGGCCGCGCCGTCGTTGCCCGTGATGAGGAAGAACTGGCTGCCGTTGGTGTTCGGGCCGGCGTTGGCCATGGCCACCGACCCGATTCGGTAGGGGGCTTGCCCGGCCGTCTCATCGGCGAACTCGTAGCCCGGGCCGCCGCTGCCGGTTGCCGTGGGGTCGCCGCACTGCACCACGAACTCCTGAATGGCTCGATGGCAGGTGGTGCCGTCGAAGTAGCGGTAGCGGGCGAGGTTGACGAAGCTGTTCACCGTGAGGGGCGCGGTGTCGGCGTAGAGGTCGATGTGCAGCGTGCCCAGGTTGGTGTCGATGGTGGCGGTGTAGGCCATGCCGTCGCGCAAGCAGATCGGCGGGTATTCCGTGAACGACTTCGTCTGCGGCGAACTGCCGTCGGCCGCCGCGCAACCGTCGGGCAACGGCTCTCCTGGGTCGGCAACCACGAGCGCCTGTGTGGTGTCGCTCGTCGCCTCGTCGTCGCCACATGCGACGAGAACGAATGCCAGCACGACGGCGGGCGTGAGGAACCGGCGGGGTACGCGATGCATGGCACGCAGTGTGCCAGCAGCGAGCAGCGTCGGCACCGCGACGGGGTGCGATCCGTTTGCTACGTTCAGGATTCGGTTCACACGACGGGAGGGTCTCACGTGGGCGTACGGGCATCGTGGAAGGCAGCGCTGGCGGCCGTGTTGGCGGTGCCGGTGGTGGGAATCACCGCGCCGGTCAGTGCTGCGGAGTTGTGCACGATTGAGGAGCCGTGCTTCGGTGACCTCACGGTGAACTTCGCGCACGTCACCGACGGTGCGTTCTCCGTCGACTTCACGGTGGAGGAGAACAGCTCGGAGGTGTTCTCCGGCAGCGCGTACGCAGGCGACCCGTCGGAGACCTTGGTCGGCGAGTTGGAAGAACTGGCCTCCTACACCATTCGTGTTCCCCTTCCCGACCAGCTGTACGTCGACAGCGCCTCCTGCGATGGAGCGTCCGCCCAGGTGTCGGACGCGGTCACACTTGAGTTCAACTACTCGTCGGCCACGGGCGAGCCGGTCAACTGCACCATCACTCTCGGCGACGCCGCCCAACTGACGATCATGAAGTCGGCCTACTACGGCGACGGCGCCGCCGACTTCGACTTCCAGGTCACCGGCGCCAACTACGACCAAACCGTCACCCTCGAGGTCGAGGGAGGCGATCCGGGCTTCGACGAGACGACGCTGTGGCTGCCCGTCGGTACCTACTCGGTGACGGAGGCCCAGCAGGTGGGCTGGCTGCTCGACGAGTCCGAGTGCGTCAAGAACTCGCTGCAGGTGGTGGATCCGGCGTCGTTCCAGCTTGACGTCGGCAACGACGTGGAGTGCCACTTCGTGAACGTGCGCGGGGCGGTGATGCAGCTCAGCAAGATGTTCAGCAACGAGGCCGACGATGTGCTGGCCACCTTCGAGGGCTCGTGGACCGACGAGCAGGTCATGCTCGGTCATGAGGAGAGCGCCACTCTCACGCTGCCGTCTGGCTTCCACTCGCTCACCGAACTGCCGCTGGAGGGTTACGAGGGTGTCATCACCTGCTCGGTGTTCGACTCGTCCGATGAGTTCGTCGACACCTTCTACAGCGATGGCCTCACGGTCGACTTCACCGCCACTGCGGGCGACGTCGTGGAGTGCTATGCCACCAACACGCCGCTGCCGGTGGTGAACATCCACAAGGTGGTGGCAACCGACGGCACGGAGGAGGAGCGCACCTTCACCTTCACCGGCCAGAACGGCGACGACACCGAGGTGATCGGTGAGTTCGGCGACAGCGGCGACTACTCCGACGGGTCGCTTGTGGGCCTGCCGAACTATTTCGCCATCACCGAGAGCAGCGCAACTGGTGGCTGGGCCCTCGACTCGGTGGAGTGCGACGGCAACGAGGTACTCATCACCGACGACACGTTCTTCCCGTACCTACTCAACGGCGACGTGGTCGACTGCGTGGTCACCAACGTCCGAGCTCTCGACGTGCAGAAGGAACTGGTGTCGCTGGTGCCCACCGACGAGCCCGGCGAGTACCTGGCGGAGTGGAACGTCACCGTCACCAACGGCACCGACACCGAGTCGTCGGAGCTGGAGCTCACCGACGAAATCGACGTGCCGTTCCTGGCGACCGTTCCCGAGTCGTACGCCCTCGATGGCGACGGCAACTCCGCTGGAAGCTGGGATGGCGTCAGCAATCTGGTGCTCTCGACCGGGTTCACGCTCGGCGCGGGCCAGAGCGAGTCGTGGCAGTTGTTCGCCACCATTCAGTTGCCGTCCAACATGCCGCCGGCGTACCTCCGTTGCCCCGCGCATCCCGACCTGGGCGAGGGTGACGGTTTGCAGAACACGGCCACCTTGCGGTGGCTGCCGTCGGAGGAGATCGCCGACCGGGCGTGGGTGTGCGACGACCTGCCGGCGGCCGAACTGACCATCACCAAGGAGCCGCTCGGCGGCCCGCAGAGCAACGGCGACGGAACGTGGAGCCAGCAGTACACGCTCACCGTGGCCAACGAGGGAGACGGCTACGGCACGTTCAGCGTCACTGATTGGCCGATGTTCGGCGAGCCGTTCGAGGTGCTGGAAGTGAGCTTCGACTTCGGCGAGTTCCAACTCTTCTACCCCGACTGGGATGGGCTCGACCCCTTGACGGTGTGGACGAACCGGCCCATCGGAGCGAACTCGTCGTTGCAGGCCATCGTCACGGTGGAGTTCGCCGCCGCTCCGCTCGGCTTCCTCGATGATGACTTCGGGCGCGAGTGCAGCTTCGCCGACGGGACGCCGCTCGAGGGGTACGGCCTGGCCAACTCAGCCACGATGTACCTGGGCGAGATCTGGCTCGACGAGGAGGGCCCGGCGGAGGTCACCGTGGTGGCCTGCGTTGACGGCCCGAACGAGAACGTGCTCATCGACAAGATGGTGGCCGGTTACGAGTACCTCTCCGACGACACCATCGCAGTCGAGTTCGACATCATCGTCACCAACGAGCCACTCGACGATCGCGACGTGATGGCTGGCGGGTACCAGATGATCGACCTCCTCGAACTCGATCTGGGTGGGGTCGCTGCGACCGACTTCGAGCTGCTCAGCACGGACGGCTTCGAGTTCTTCGACGGCGAGGAGGGCGAAGAACCCGACCCCGATGCCGACGCCGCGCGCTTCTCCACCGCCGAAGCACTGTGGGCAATCGGCCAGGTGCAGCCGGGGAGCACGCACACCTACCGGGTGCGGGTCACCTACTCCGTCGATCTCGAAGTGGGTTTCCTCGGCGAGTGCATCGACATCGAGGAGAGCATCGAGTCGGACACGCAGGCTGGTGGCGCCATGAACGTTGTCATGTGGGCGGCTGGCGGCGTCAACTTCGACTTTCCAATCGAACCTCAGAGCGTTGAACAGCGCCTTGATCGACGCATGCAGAAGGTGTTCATCGCGCCCGACGACCTCGAGTCGTTCGCCGGCTTGGGGATCTCGTACGACTGCGTCGACCTCTCGGTCATCGAAGTCGACAAGGAGGTCGACGACACCAACGGCGGGTCGGCGGCGCCCGACGAGTTCGAGTTCATCGTGTTCAACGATCGAAAGGAAGAGCGGGTGCTCGGGCACGACTCGCCCATGCTGATCGTCGCGGGCGACTTCCTCGTCGTCGAGGACGAAGCCGCTGGGTACGTGCCGTCGATCTCGTGCAGCGCGGAACCGATCGAGTACGACGGCGACGACTCGGAGCCGTCGTCGGCGCTGGCTACCGCTGAGGTGGCCAGGGTGGCCGGACCCACCGCCGAGATCACCATCGAACCCTCCACGTGGGTGACCTGCGACGTGCTCAACACCGCGAACAGCGCTGATCTCGCGGTGTACAAGTCGGACGGCGATGCCGTCGCGGTGGCCGGTGGCGCACCGATCACCTACACGTTCGACGTCCGTAACCAGAACGGCTTCCTCGAGGGCGATGCGACGCTGATCGACGAACTGCCTGAGGGCTGGTCGTGGGTGCCCGGCACCGTGGAGGGTTGCGCGTCGCACACCATCGTCGGCCGCACCCTCGAGTGCGTCATCGCCGAAGAAGATCTGATGTCGCCCTACGACGAAACCTCGGTGTCGGCCGACGCCCAGGTGGCGGCCGACGCACCGTCTGGCGACTACGAGAACATCGTTGTCGTCGGGTCGGAGGCGAAGCCGGCCCCCGACGACCCGTCGTGCGTCACCCTCAAGGGCGAAGAAGGCGACTCCGAGGAAGAGAACGAGGAGATCGAACTCGACCCCAACTTCGCTTGCGAGATCACCCCGGTGGTGCGTGAGGCGTCGATGTCGGCGACGAAGACGTCGAATGCGACGGGTCCGGTGGCGATTGGCGGGTC
>DMQJ01000042.1:0-329 GCA_003455715.1 Acidimicrobiaceae bacterium
AAACGCTTTGGGGCGGGGGTCAGGGGGAGGGGACGAGTTCGCGGAGGAAACCCACCAGGAAGGTGGCGGCGTCGACGCCGCGGCGGATGGGCACCACAACCTGTTGCTGGTCGGCCTTGTAGATGCTGTCGCGGCTGAGGCGCTTGAGACGGAGCTCTTCGCTGGCCTTCAACTCGAGCGGCGCCACACGGGCCATGTTGCCCGTGATCTGCACGTCGCGCAGGCCGAGTCGATGGCACTCAGCTCGAAGGAGGCCGACTGCCAACAGCGCCTCCGCCGCCGCTGGCACGGGGCCGTAGCGGTCTTCCCACTCGGTACGGATGTCGTCG
>DMQJ01000042.1:564-734 GCA_003455715.1 Acidimicrobiaceae bacterium
CCGCCGCCAGCCGACGGTAGGCCTCGAGCCGCAGCTCTTCCTTCTGCACGTAGTCGGTGGGCAGGTAGGCGTCGGTGGGAACGTCGAGTTTCACCTCGTTGGGTTCCTTCACCGGCTCGCCCTTCATCTCACCGACCGCTTCGGTGACCATCTGGCAGTACAGGTCGTAG
>DMQJ01000042.1:1101-2063 GCA_003455715.1 Acidimicrobiaceae bacterium
AGGTCGCGCATCGCGATCTTGAACCCGCTGCCCAGCTCGGTGGCCTCGCCGATGGTGCGCAGCCGCTCGTAGGCCTCATCGCTGAGACGCGCTTCGGGCGGGTGGAAGAGGTAGGCGTACGCACGCGAACCGCTGCGACCCACGCGGCCACGCAACTGGTGCATCTGCCCGAGGCCGAGCAGGTCGGCGCGTTCCACCACCAACGTGTTGACGGTGGGCATATCGATGCCGCTCTCGATGATGGTGGTGCACACCAATACGTCGAAGCGGCCTTCCCAGAAGTCGAGCACCACCTGCTCGAGCGACCCTTCATCCATCTGGCCGTGAGCGATGGCGATGCGGGCCTCGGGCACCAACTCGCGCAACCGTGCCGCCGCCATGTCGATGGTCTGCACCCGATTGTGCACCCAGAACACCTGACCTTCGCGGAGCAACTCTCGGCGGATCGCCTCCGTGGCCACTCGCTCGTCGTAGCCGCCGACGAACGTGAGGATCGGCTGGCGATCGGCCGGAGGAGTTTGCAGCAGCGACAGGTCGCGGATGCCCACCAGGCTCATCTCGAGCGTGCGGGGGATGGGCGTGGCCGACAGGGTGAGCACATCGACGTTGTGCTTCAGCTTCTTCATCGCCTCCTTCGCCTGAACGCCGAACCGCTGCTCTTCGTCAACCACGAGCAGCCCGAGATCCTTGAACTGCACACCCTCCTGAAGCAGACGGTGCGTGCCGATGACACAGTCCACCTCGCCCGTACGGAGCCCCTCGATGACCTTCTTGGCTTCCTTGGCGGTGAGGAAGCGCGAGAGCACCTCCACACGGATGGGGTAGCCCGCGAACCGGTCGGCGAACGTGTTGCCGTGCTGGGTTGCAAGCAGAGTGGTGGGAGCCAGGACGGCCACCTGCTTGCCGTCTTGGATGGCCTTGAACGCGGCGCGAACGGCCACCTCGGTCTTGCCGAAGCCGAC
>DMQJ01000042.1:2312-2644 GCA_003455715.1 Acidimicrobiaceae bacterium
CCATGTCGGCCTTGATGTCGTCGATCGCGGCTCGTTGGTCGGGCGTTTCTACATAGGGGAACGCCTGCTCCATCTCGTGCTGCCATGGCGAGTCGTGGCCGAACGCATGGCCCGGCGCGTTGACCCGCTTCTGGTAGAGCACCACCAGTTCCTGGGCGATCTCGCGCACGGCGCTGCGCACCTTGCTCTTCGCCTTGGCGAAATCGGCGCCGCCCAGCCGGTGTAGCGCAGGCGTTTCGCCGCCCACGTACTGGCGCAGGCTGTCGATCTGGTCGCTGGGCACGTACAGCTTGTCGCCGCCCTTGTAGGCGAGCAGCAGGTAGTCGCGCTCG
>DMQJ01000042.1:2858-3239 GCA_003455715.1 Acidimicrobiaceae bacterium
CCCCGCCGATGGTGCGCTTCACCATGCCCTGGTACTGGCCCACCCCGTGCTGGTAGTGCACGACGTAGTAGCCGGGCTTGAGGTCTTCGAACAGCCCGGTGCCCTGCCGCTTCCGCGGACGAGCCGCCCGGTGTGCCCGACGGCGACCGGTGAGGTCGGCCTCGGCCACCACGGCCAGTTTCGCTGCAGCGACCGTGCAACCCCGGTGCAGCGGCGCCACGGTGACGTGGCCGCCAGGGTTGAGCAGCGAGTCGCCGGTACGGCCGACCGAGAAGTCGAGCCCCCGCTCCACCAGCAGCTTGGCCATCCGGTCGGCCGAGCCCTCGCCGTCGGCGGCGACAATGACCCGGTAGCCGTCGCGCAGCAGGTCGCGCAGACGGC
>DMQJ01000036.1:0-19946 GCA_003455715.1 Acidimicrobiaceae bacterium
GGGCTTGCCCGGCACGTCGGCGGCGGTGAGCACGCACGACACACCCGGCACTGCGAGCGCCCCGCTGGTGTCGATGCGGACGATGCGTGCATGCGGATGGGGCGACCGAAGCGTGGCCCCCCACAGCACGCCGTCGGCGGTGTAGTCGCTGGAGAACTGGAACGAGCCCTGCACCTTGGGAATGCCGTCCGGGCGGACGGTGTGCTGCCCAAGGCGGCCGGCGAGATCGCGACGAGTGGCGGTGCTCATGCGGAGGGGCCTCCCGCAGCGGCGGTGGAGCGGGCAACGGCCACGCGTTGCACTGCCTCGATGATGCGGCCGTAGCCGGTGCAACGGCAGATGTTGCCGGACAACTCCTCGCGTATCTCCAACTCAGAGGGTTGGGGCGAGCGATCGAGCAGCGAGTGCGTGGCCATGATGAGGCCTGGCGTGCAGAAGCCGCATTGCACGGCTCCGGCATCGACGAAGGCCTGCTGCACGTCGGTAGGTGCCCCCACCGGGGCGACACCCTCGATGGTGACGATGCGCTGCCCCACTGCGCTGGCCGCCAAGACGAGACATCCGCACACCAACTGCCCATCCACCAGCACGCTGCACGAACCGCACTCGCCTTGCTCGCAGGCCCCCTTGGTGCCCATCAGCCCGAGACGTTCGCGGAGCACGAAGAGGAGGCTCTCGCCGGTGCCCGCATCGCGCACCTCACGAGCCGTGCCGTTGACGTGCAGTGTGTAGTGCTCAGCCATTGGGGAATGCCCTCCGAAGCAGACGCGCGGCCAACACCCCGACCGCGTGGCGGCGATACGCCGCGGTGGACCGGTGGTCGTCGATGGGTCGGGCGGCCGCCGCGGCCAGACGTGCAAACTCGGCCACTGCGGCATCGGCCACTCGGCGCTGCCCGAAGTCGACCTCGCCCGCAGCGAACTCCTCCGCCTCGGGGCACCTGAGAATGACCGGCCCGACGGAGCCAAGCGCCACACGGACCGACTGCGCCACATCATCGGCCACCAACGCAACGCTCGCCGTTGCAATGACCATCGCGTTCCGCACGCCCACCTTCGTGTATCCCTGCCAGCCCGACACCACGGGCAGGGTGACCCCGGCAATGAGCTCACCGTGGAGAAGCACGTTGCGCTTCGGACCGGTCATGAACTCGGCGAAGGGAACGTCGCGCGTTCCTCCTGCTGACACGAGATGGACGGTGGCGTCGAGTGCTGCGAGAGGTGGCAGGCCGTCACCCGCAGGAGAGCACGTGCCCAGGTTGCCGCCTACCGTGCCCGCGTGGCGGATCTGTGGCGAGCCCACCGTGCGGGCAGCCTGCGCCAGCGCCGGCACCCACCCTGCGATCGGATCGGCTTCGACCTCCGTCCAGGTGACACCGGCGCCGAGAAAGAGCGTTGCCGAGGCCGGATCGTGACGCCACGTGCGCAGTTCGGGCACACGGTTCACCACCACGACATCGGACACCTCGCGACGGCGCTCGTTGACCTCCACCATCAGATCGGTTCCGCCAGCAAGGACGGCAGCGTCGGGATGAGCGGAGACCGCCTCAAGCGCCTCGGCCAGGGAAGTTGGAACGAGCACAGTCATGCGAGACCGACTTTACATTTCGTCAATCGCCCGGCGCAGGTTACGCGCGGAATCGTCATAGGTGCGCGCGACGACGTCAGCGGACGACGAGACCCTCGATGCCGTCCTCGGGAGGCGGCAACTGAGGATCCATGTCCTCCAACACCCCGAGCAGGATCTTGGCCACGGCCAGGTTGCGCACCCAGTTGCGGTCGGCCGGCACCACGTACCACGGGGCGTACTTGGTGGACGTGCGCTCGAGTGCGTCTTCGTACGCACGCTGAAACTTGGGCCACAGCGCACGGTCGTCGAGGTCGCCCATACGGAACTTCCACCGCTTCTCGGGGTCGTCGACCCGCTCCTGCAGTCGTTCTCGCTGCTCGTCCTTGCCGACGTGCAGGAAGCACTTCACGATGCGGGTGCCCTCGTCGGCCAGCAACTGCTCGAACTCGCGGATGTGCTCGTAGCGCTTCGACCACACAGCCTTCGGGGCGAACCCCTTCACGCGCACCACCAAGACGTCTTCGTAGTGGCTGCGGTTGAAGACGCCGATGTGGCCCTTCGCCGGGGCTTGTTCGTGCACCCGCCACAGGTAGTCGTGCTGGGTCTCCCGGCCGCCGGGCACCTTGAAGCTGGCGACGTGCACCCCCGCCGGATTGAGCCCGGAGAGGATCGAGCGAATGGTGCCGTCCTTCCCCGCGGCGTCCATCGCTTGCAGCACCAGCAGCACGCTGCGCTGCTCTTCGGCGTACAGCCGCGCCTGCAGAACGTCGAGACGTTCCTTCGCCCGCTCCAGTTCTTCGAGCGCCCACTCCTTCTCCCACCCGAGCGTGGCATCGGTGGCGTGCCGACCAAGGTCGACCTTCGTGCCAGGAGCAACTCGCAATCGCGCAACGGGGTCTTTCGCCATGGGCGGAACCTTACCGAGGCGGGCGTGTGCGTGGGGTCGGCCCGTAGGGACAGTGGCGGCACCCGCTGTTGCAACACCAGCCACGATCGGCGAGGAATCGAGCGGTGAACACCGCGAGTCCGCTCACCGGATCGCGGTAGGCGACGTCGCCCCTCGCCACCGCCTCGCGGTGCCGCGCCATGCCTTCGTGGAAGCCGCGAACGCGCGGCGAGTAGCGCGTACTGATCGGTTCAGTGAGGAAGTCGGGCCGTAACGCTGTCATTTCGAAGCACGGTACCTCCGCGTTGCATCCGCCGGTTCGAATGTGGCTAAGGTGCCGCTGCCGGAGTGTGATGGGGGTCACATCCTCCCTCAACGACGGCGAACGACACGTTCACAAACGAAGGGGGAAAGCACGTGCGAACCACTCGCTCGACCGGCCGCCGTCATGGCCGGCTCGTTGCAGCAGCGTTGATCAGCTTGGGGCTGGTCGCCGCGTCCTGCAGCGACAAGAAGGACGATGAAGGTGGCGGTGGCGGCACCGAAGAGACCGACGGCGGCGGTGGCGACACCACGGTGGCCTCGACCACGCCGATCGTCACCGACCCGCCCATCACCGAGCCTCCGGTGGAGGCCAGCTACGGCGGCAGCATCGTCGTCGCCGGCGAAGCAGAGGTGAGCAGCCCCTGGACGCCGGCCGCCATGCAGTGCGACTCGTTCTGCCAGATGCGTGCTCGTACCTTCTACGACCCGCTCATCACGGTCGACAACGACCTCAACTGGAAGCCGTACCTGGCCGAGAGCATCGAGCCCAACGCCGACAACACGGTGTTCACCATCAAGATCCGCGAGGGCATCAAGTTCCACGACGGCTCCGATGTCAACGCCGACGCGGTGATGTTCAACCTCAACGCCACCGGCTCGGGCCTGCTCGTCAGCGCCGGCGTGAAGGACCTCGCTCGCGACCCTGCCTGCTGGACCGCCGAGGGTGGGCTTGCCAACCTCGCCTGCAAGCTCGTCATGGAGAAGGTCGACGACTACACCTTCACCATCGCCACTGGCTTCAACGGCGACGCATCGCAGCCGCTGTCGTGGCCCCTGTTCCCGTACTACCTCGGTGGCCAGTTCGGCCTCATCGCCTCGCAGCAGTGGCTCGAGGCGGTCGCTGCCGGCACCGCGCAGCCCGACGAGCCGGTCGGCTCCGGCCCGTTCAAGTTCCAGGAGTACTCACCCGGCGAAGGCGGCAAGCTCGTCGTCGTCCGCAACGAGGACTACTGGCACAGCGACGCCGCTGGTAACCAGCTGCCCTTCCTCGACCAGATCGAGTTCCGTGTCATCTCCGACTCGGCAGTGCGGGCCCAGGCCCTCGAGTCGGGCGACGTCGACATCATCGCCAGCTCCGATGCTGCCGTGGTGAGCGACTACGACCCCGACTTCAGCGGTTACGACGGCGAGTTCATCCTCAACCGTCAGGCCGAGTACAGCGAGACGAACTACATCCTGCTGCACCTCTCCAAGGAGGGCAGCCCGCTGCAAGACCGCGACTTCCGTTGCGCCCTGCTGCAGGCCATCGACAAGCAGGACCTCATCGACACCATTGCCAACGGCTACCCGGCACCGGCCAATGGTCCGTTCTCGCCCGGCCAGGAAGGTCACCTCGCCGACAACGGTTCGCTGCCGTACGATCCCGATGCTGCTGCTGACGCCATCGCTGCGTACGAGGCTGCCAACGGCGAAGTCACCATCAACTACTCCACCACCACCAGTGCAACCAGCTTGGCCACCGCCGAGTACCTGCAGGGAGTGTGGGGCGACGTGGGCGTCGATGTCACCATCGACCAGATCGAGCAGTCGAAGCTCATCAACAACGCCCTGTTCGGCGACCCGGCGTTCGACGCCTTCGGTTGGCGTAACCACGCCGGTCTGTTCGTCGACTCGCAGTACTTCTGGTGGCACGGCTCGGCAGCTCTGCCGGATGGCTCGCTGGCCCTGAACTTCGGCCGTCTCGACGACCCGGTCATCAACGAACTGCTCGAGAAGAGCCGCTCGGAGAGCGATCCCGAGGTTCGTCGTGGCTACGCCGAAGACATCAACCGCCAGTTCGCCAGCGAGTGCTGGATCATCCCGACGTCGTTCACCACGTGGGGCGTCATCTACAACCCGCGGGTGCAGGGCATTGGCACGCTCCCGCAGCCGAGCGGCGAGGGCTTCGTGCGAGACGGTGCCGGTTTCTCCGGCCAGGTCTGGCTCACCTCGGTGTTCGTCAGCGAGGGCTGATCCCTCAGTTGTGAGGTGAGAGGGTGGGTGCGCTCCGGCGCACCCACCCTTTCCCTCGGTGTTTCTTCGTCCCGCGTCCTAAAGGAGGCAGGTTGCGCTACGCGCTCACCCGCATTGCACGTTTCGTGTTCGTGTTCGTCATCGTCACCTTCTTGGTGATGTTGGCCACCCGTATCGGCAGTAAAGACCCCATCCGCGACCTCGCCGGCGGCCAAGTCAGCCCTGAAGTGATGGCCAAGGTCGAGGCCGATTACCCCTACATCGAGAAGTGCGAAGGCGCCCTCGCCTACCTGCCCTGCATGGGCAAGCAGTACGCCGCCTGGACCTTCGACATGGTGCGGGGCGAGATGGGTTACTCCTACGCCCAGGAGCAAACCGTCGGCGAAATGTTCAAACAACGCGGGCCCGCCACCTTCTGGGTGGGCTTCTGGGCCATCATCATCGGCCTCCTCATCGCCATTCCTGTCGGCGTCTACTCGGCCTACAAGCGAGACAGTCTCTTCGACCGGTTCATGAGCTTCGGCTCATTCGCAACACTCAGCACGCCCCAACTCGTGGTGGCGGTGTTTCTCCTGTACGCCGTTGCGAGCCGCTTCGATTTCTTCCCCAATCTGTGGAACTACGTCGCCCCCTGGTCGAGTCCGGTCGATCACTTCAAGAACTTCTTCCTCCCGTCGCTGACGCTTGGCATCGGCCTCGGCGCTGTGTGGAGCCGACTACTGCGGGCCGACATGATCATGACGCTGCAGAGCGACTTCATCAATCTCGCCCGAGCCAAGGGCGTTTCGCCCAACCGAGTGCTGTGGGTGCACGCCCTGCGCAGCTCGGTGCTCTCGCTCATCACCAGCGTGGCCCTGCAACTCTCGGGCCTGGTCAGCGGTGCCGTGGTCGCCGAGCAGTTCTTCGGCGTCGGCGGCGTCGGCGGCCGGTTGGTCATCGCCGTGCAACAGAACGACATCCTCATCATCCAGGCAATCACCGCAGTGGTGGTCGCCGTGGTGGTGATCGTCAACGTCGGAGTCGATCTGCTCTACGCGGTGGTTGACCCCCGTATCCGTCAAGCAAGGGCCCTGGGGTGATCTGAAATGGCACGTGCTCCCAAGCGACCCAACCGCTTCCTGACGGTTGGCTCCATCCTCTCCTTGGTGTGGCTCGGCGGCATCGCCCTGCTCGCGTTCATTCCGAACGACTGGCTTCCGTTCATGCGGGAGGCCGATCAGCGGGTGCGCATCGGCCGCAACTACGCATATGGCCCTGGCGTCGACTTCTGGATGGGCAGCGATCGGCTCGGTCGAGATGTGTTCGCCCGCAACATCTACGGCGGACGTATCTCACTGTCGGTCGCCATGTTCAGCATCGCCGTCGGCCTCACCCTCGGTGGCATCCTCGGTCTGATGGCTGGCTACATCAAAGGCAAGGTCGACACGGTCATCAACGTGTTGCTCGACGTCCTGCTGTCGTTCCCAGCCCTCATCCTCGCCATCCTGGTGGTGGGCCGACTCGATGTGCTTGAGATCAATCGCTTCTGGTCGGTGATGATGGTGCTGTCGCTGCTGTCGATCGCTCCCATCGCCCGCATCGTGCGAGCCCAGACGCTGAGCCTCAGCGAGCGCGACTTCGTGCTCGCAGCCCGCAGTCTCGGGGCCTCGAAGTGGCGCATCCTGGCCAAGGAGATCCTGCCCAACCTCGTTCCTGCCATGACAACGGTGGCCTTCACGGGTGTGGCCGTGCTGATGGTGGCCGAGGGCGGCCTCGCCTTCCTCGGCTACTCGGTGGAGTCGCCGACGTCCTCGTGGGGCAAGCTCATCTCCGAGAACCGCGAACGCATCGACACCGCCTGGTGGGCAACCATCTTCCCCTCGCTGATGCTGTTCGCCACCGTGCTCGCCTTCAACATCATCGGCGATCGATTCGCCCGCCGCTTCGACATTCGGGAGGCTGCGCTGTGAGCACCCAACTGCAGACGTCCGGCCGCATCGAGAGCGGCACCCTCATCGAGGTCGAGAACCTCAGCACCCACTTCAGCACACCGAGAGGCGTGGTGCGGGCCGTCGACGGGGTGAGCTTCACCCTCGAACGCGGCAAGGCATTGGGCGTGGTGGGTGAGTCGGGTTCCGGCAAGACGGTGCTCTCCCGCACCATCATGGGCCTCCAGCCACGACGTGGCACCCGCCTCGGCGGCTCGGTGCGTTTCGAGGGCAAAGAGATCCTCGGCCTCCAGCCCAAGCAGATGCGGGGGGTGTGGGGCAAGGAGATGGCGATGATCTTCCAAGACCCGATGACATCGCTCAACCCGCTGATGAAGATCGGCCGCCAAATCGAAGAGCCCCTGCGCAACCACTTGGGAATGACCAAGGACGACGCCACCGCAACGGCCAAGCGGCTGCTGCAAGATGTGCGCATCCCTGAGGCCGAGCGTCGACTCCAGCAGTATCCGCACGAGTTGTCGGGTGGCATGCGCCAACGAGTGATGATCGCCATCGCCATGGCCTGCGGCCCCACCATTCTGTTCGCCGACGAGCCGACCACGGCCCTCGACGTCACCGTGCAGGCCCAAATCCTCGACCTCATCAACGAGCAGCGCCGCGAGCGCAACATGTCGGTGGTGTTGGTCACCCACGACCTCGGCGTGGTCGCCGGTCACACCGACGAGATTGCGGTGATGTACGGCGGCAAGTTGGTGGAGAAGGCCCCGACGCGGCGGCTGTTCGCGGCCATGAAGATGCCGTACACCGAAGCGCTGATGCAGAGCATCCCCAAGCTCGAGGAGCCCAGCCACACTCGGCTGGCCACCATCCCCGGTCGGCCGCCCGATCTGGTGAACCCCCCCGTGGGTTGCCGGTTCTCGCCCCGCTGCCCCTACGCCAGCGACAAGTGCCGTGAGGAGGAGCCGCCGCTCATTCCCACCGCCGACGACCCGTCGCACAGCTACGCCTGCTGGTACCCGGTGGGTTCGCCCGAATACCTTGAGGCCCGCGCTCGCCTCGACGCCCAGAAAGTGAAGGTCGCCTGATGGCCGGCACCGGCAAAGCGCACTTGCGCGACACCGACGACATCATCCTCCGGGTGGAAGACCTGGTGATGGAGTTCCCCGTGGGCCGCACCGGGTTGAAGGTCAACGCGGTCAGCGGCATCAGCTTCGATGTTCGTCGAGGCGAGACGCTCGGCCTCGTCGGAGAGAGCGGCTGCGGCAAGAGCACCACCGGCAAGGCCATCATGCAGCTTCCCCGCCCCACCAGTGGGTCGGTGCTGTTCGAGGGCAACGAACTCACCACGCTGGAAGGTCAAGCGATGCGCGAGGCGCGCACTCGCATGCAGATGATCTTCCAAGACCCCATCTCGTCGCTCAACCCGCGCCGCAAGGTGCGCGACATCGTGCGCGAGCCCTTGGTCATCTGGAAGCGTGGTCTACCGACCGAGCAGCTCGACAAGGTCGACGCGCTCCTGGAGGAAGTGGGTATCGACCCGCAACGTGCGGCAGAAAGCCAGCCACACCAATTCTCGGGTGGCCAGTGCCAGCGCATCTCCATCGCCCGGTCACTGGTGCTCGACCCGTCGCTGATCATTTGCGACGAGCCGGTCAGCGCCCTCGACGTGAGCGTGCAGGCCCAGGTGCTCAACCTGCTGGAAGACCTCAAGGCCAAGCACGGCCTCACCCTCATCTTCGTGGCGCACGACTTGGCCGTGGTGAAGAACATCAGCGACCGCGTGGCCGTGATGTACCTCGGCAAGATGTGCGAGGTGGCGCCCAGCGACGTGCTCTTCGAGGCGCCGGCACACCACTACACCGCAGTGCTGAAAGACTCCATTCCGGTGCCCGACCCCGAAATCGCGGTCGGCAAGGTGGCCATCGAAGGCGAGCCACCGTCGCCGGTATTGCCGCCGAACGGCTGCCGCTTCCACCCTCGCTGCCCCGCCGCCGACGAACGGTGCAGCACGGAGGAGCCGCAGTTGCGCGAGATCGCCGACAACCACTTCGTTGCCTGCCACCACCCCATCGTGGGTGGCGAGGCACCCGTTGCGGTTCGTTCAGCGACGTCGCCGGTCAGCTGAGGGCTACCCCCAAGAGTTCCGGCCACAGAAACTCCTCTACCACCCGCTCGGCACTCGCCGGATCGAGGTGGAGGCCATCACTTCGCCACGACGTGTCGTCGTCGCTCTCCTGCTCGGTGAGCCACTCGCCGAACGGCACCACTCGAACTCGCGTCGCGTCGGCGTCGTCCATCGACGCCACGGTGGCATTGAGCGGGCCGAACGACGCCACCGTGAGCGGATTTCCGAAGTAGCCGACGTACCACGAGGCTGGCACCGCAGTGGTGAGCCAGGCGATGCGCACCGACGGCACCGCGAGCAGCGCTGACCGCATGGCGGCGTAGTCGTCGGTCATCCGCTCCTGGTACCGCGCGTCTTCCGGGTACAACTCACCTTCCGCGGCGCTCCACAGTCGGGGCGTTGCGTCAGGCAGCGTGACGAGCGCCACCACCACGTCGGGGGTCCGCTCACGCAACGCAATCGGCAGTTGGTCGTCGAGGGCATCGTCGCAGCCTGCCCGCAGCGAGCCGTCGTCGCGATACAGATCGGAACCGCGTACGAAGCCACACCCCACCTGCGCCAGCACCTCCACTTGCGCGAGCGTCGGGTTGGCCTTCGCGAACTCGACGAGCCCGACCGAGAGTGCCATTGCCGTGGAGTCGCCCAGCACGAGAATGCGCACCGGCCTGCTCGGCGTCGGCAGCACGGTGGACTCGGGCGCCGTCGGCACTGGGCCATCGAAGCTTGTCGGCGTCGCTGACGTGCTGGGCATCGGCGCAGTGGTGGCAACGGCGAGCGTCGGCAAGGGCGCAGTCGTTTGCGCGAACGAGACGTCAGCGAGGTCGTCGTCGGAAGCCCCGAACCCGGTGCCAGCTGGCGCCACCGCGACGGCTGCGATCAGCACGGAGACGGCCATTGCGAACGCAGCCGCCGGAAACAGCCGCCGTGGCGATGTCGCGACGCCGCGGATCGGTCGCTCGATGGCCACATACGACAGCGACGCGACGGCCAGCGTGACGGCGACGCGTACCGTGAACGCCCACCAGCCAGTGTTGCCGAGACGTGGACCGTCGAGCACGAGAAAGATCGGCCAGTGGTAGAGGTAGACGCCGTAACTGATGCGTCCGAGAGCCACCAGGGGGCGAAGGGAGAGCAGCGTGGTAACGGCACCCGCACGCTGCAGCGAGAGGATCAGCGCAGCGCTGACCAGCGAGCCGGCACCCAGCCAGCCCTCGTACGCCGGGCCCGACTCGGCCGGCCACCAGATGGCTGCGGCGACGATGGCAGCCAGGGCCGGCAGGGCCATCCACCTCAGCCACGACGCCACCTGATCGGCACCGTGCAGCACTCCGGCCAGCGCCGCGCCGACAAGGATCTCGCCGAGCCGTGCGGGAGTCGACAGATAGGCCACATCGGGGCCCCACACCTGGGCGATGACCGGCGCCGCCACGATGCCCACACCGGCGCAGGCGATCAGCACCACCCTGCGGCCACGGCGGCTGCCCACCAGGCGCAGCAGCGCTGCCATGGCCAGCGGCCACAGCCAATAGAACTGTTCCTCCACCGCTAGCGACCAGAAGTGCAGCACGGGACTTCGCACACCCTGCACCGCCGCATACGCGTCTCCCTGCACCAGGAAGTTCCAGTTGGCGACCTGCAACACCGCAGCCACGACTTCGCGCCGCAGGTTGGCGAGGCCGTCAAACTCACCGGCGGCGGCGAGCATCGCTATGCCGACCAGGCACAGCAGGCTGGCGGGCAGCAAGCGACGTACCCGGCGGCCGTAGAAACGCACGAGCGAGATGCGTCCCAACTGGTCGTGTTCGGTGAGTAACAGGCTGGTGATGAGATAGCCCGAAAGCGTGAAGAACACCGACACGCCGACGTAGCCGCCGGTCATCCACGAGAAGCCGTGGTGGAACAGCAGCACCAACCCGACAGCAAGCGCCCGCACCCCGTCGAGGGCAGGTTGGTAGGCGATGCCACGCGCCGGCTGAGAGGATGTGTCGGGGCTGCCCACCTCGGGCGAGTGTAACGGCCGAGGGTGGCCCTGCTCAGGAGTTGGTGTAGTTCGGTGCGCGCCGCTCGAGGAACGCCGCCATCGCTTCGCGGTGGTCGGCAGTAGCGCTGGCCATGATCTGCTGGCGGTTCTCGAGGTCGATGGCGTTCTGCATGGCCGGTATCTCCAGCGCACTCCACATACCCTGCTTGGTGAGGGCCACGCCGAACGGCGTGTTGCGCATGATCTCGTGGGCTTTGGTGAGCGCACAGTCCATCAGCGAATGGTCGTCGACCAGGTCGACCACCAGCCCAATGCGGTAGGCCTCGTCGGCCTCGAACACGCGCCCCGTGAGCATCAGCTCCTGGGCGCGGGCTGCACCCACCAACCGAGGAAGCACCCAGCTGGTGCCGATGTCGCACGCCGACAAGCCAATGCGGATGAACGCGGCATTGAACTTCGCCGACCGCGCCGCAAGGCGTACGTCGGAGCCGAGCACCAGCGCGAACCCTCCCCCGGCGGCTGGTCCGTTGACGGCGCTGATGACCGGCTGCGGAATGGAGCGCAGCTTGGGCATCAGTGAGGCGATGTGCTGCTGTACGGCGAACCCAGCCTGAGTGCGTCCGAGATGCTCGGTGTGAGGTGCTTGGCCGTAGCCGCCAAGGTCGAGGCCGGCGCAGAACCCACGGCCGGCCCCTGTGAGCACCACCACCCGCACCTCTGGATCGACCGCGATGGCGTCGAGGTGATCGTGCAGCGACTGCACCAACTCGGCAGTCATCGCGTTGAGCTTGTCGGGGCGGTTGAGGGTGAGCAGGGCAATGCCCGGCGCTGGTTCGGTGCGTTCGATCACGGCCATGTCCCATGCTGTCCCATCCGGCTCGGCGCCAACGAGTTACGCTCACCGCATGGCTCGTGCGCCCGGTTCCCCTCGGGTCCGGGGCCACCTCGGGGCAGTGCTTGCGCCGATGAGGTACGGGTACTCCGACCCCACCACTCG
Source organism: Acidimicrobiaceae bacterium (assembly GCA_003455715.1). Taxonomy (GTDB): domain Bacteria; phylum Actinomycetota; class Acidimicrobiia; order Acidimicrobiales; family Ilumatobacteraceae; genus UBA668. The sequence goes on from DMQJ01000036.1 coordinate 11,764, forward strand.
CCTCACACAGCACCAGTTCGTACGCGCCACACTCACGCCCGAAGGCCCCGGCACCGTGCACCTGCGTTGGGGCAGCAGCACCGATCTTCAGCCTGTCGTGCACACGTACGGCCCCGGCGGCGACTGGCTGGCAGAAATGGTTCCGGCCATGTGCGGGCAGCTCGACGAACCCGTTCCGCTCGTCGACGCCCACCCGGTGCTGATGGCAGCTCAGGAACGCCATGGCGTACCGGTCATCGGCGCCAGCGGCAGCCCGTACCACGATGTGCTGCCCATCATTCTCGGACAGCGCATCACAGCCGGTGAGGCCGTGCGCCAGTGGGCTGCACTTGTTCGCCGACTCGGCGAGCCGGCACCCGGCCCGTTCGATGGGCTTCGTCTGCCGCCCGCACCGCAGCGGCTCGCCGCGCTACCGAGTTGGTGGTTTCATCCGCTCGGCATCGAGGCCAAGCGAGCGAACGCGTTGAAGGCCGCTGCCTCGCACGGCAGTCGGCTGATCGACCTGGCCCACCACTCCGTCACCGAGGCTGGCCGGGTGCTGCGCCTCATCCCAGGCGTCGGTGCATGGTCGGTGGGCAGCGTGCTCGGCGTGTCGCACGGCGACCCCGACGCCATCGCCGTGGGCGACTACCACCTCAAGAACCTGGTCGTCCACGCGCTCACCGGAGCACCCCGAGGCACCGACGAGCAGATGCTCCAACTGTTGGCCCCGTACGCGGGCCAACGCGGGCGGGCGGTGCGCCTGCTGCAACTCGACGGGCATCGGCCGCCGTCGTTCGGCCCACGGCAACGCATCCTTCCGATGAGCCGGTGGTAGCGGGCCCGCGGTGTTAGCCTCGCCGCGCTCCACCGCTGCGCTGCCCCGCGCCGCGACCCCCTCACGATGAACACGACGTCTGCCGCCGAACCCACGTTCACCCCCGCCGACGAGGCACAGTCCGTCTGGCGGTCGGTGCTCATTCGTTGCGGCCTGGTCTACCTGTTCTCGCGGCTCTGCGTCGTGGTTGGTGCTGCCATCGTCGCCGCCGAACTGCGCGCCGACGCCAACAAGCGCGACGCCGACTTCCCGCGTGCCCCATGGGCCGACCCGTACTACTGGGACCGGCCGATTCCGAAGAACGCCGTGCGCCCGATGCTCGACGTGCTCACCTCGTGGGACGGGCTGTGGTACCTCCGCATCGTCCGCAGCGGCTATCCGCGGGAAGTGCGACCCGAGGTCACCTACGAAGTGGCCGACGCCCGTGCCGCGTTCTTCCCCACCTATCCCAGCCTGGTGCGCGCCGTCGACTGGCTGCTTCCCGGTGGCGACACGGTGGCCGCGTTGCTGCTCAACCTTGTGCTCGGGGCAACGGCCGTGTGGCTCGTGGGACTCATCGCCCGCGACCTGTACGGCCCGAAGGTGGCCGAGCGGGCGATGGTGCTCGTGGCCCTCTTCCCCGGAAGCTTCGTGCTGTCGTTCGCGTACACCGAGGCGCTGCTCATCACGGTCGCGGCGGCATGCATGCTCTTCCTGCTGCGCCGGCAGTGGGTGTGGGCGGGTGTCTTCGCGGCGATCGGTACCGCCACCCGCCCGAACGGCGTGGCGCTGGTGGCGGCCTGTGCAGTGGCGGCCTTTCTCGCCATTCGCGAGCGTCGCGAGTGGCGTTCACTCGTGGCCGTCGTGTTGGCCCCGGTCGGTTTCGTGGCGTTCCAACTGTGGTTGTCGCGTCACGCCAGCGAGTTCGGGGTGTGGTTCCGCGTGCAGACCGAGGCGTGGGGTGAGGGCACCAGCTTCGGGTTCACCGCCGTGCGCCGCACGTGGGGCGCCATTGCCCGCCCGCTCACCTCCCCCACCAACACCATCACGGCGGTCTCGGTGGCAACCCTGCTGTTGTTCTGGTGGTTCCTCCGCAAGCACCGCATGCCCGCGCTCCTGGTGGCCTACTCGGCGGTGGTCGTCGTGCTCATGCTGCTCCCCGAAACGGTCACGGCCCGCCCGCGGTTCGTGTTCACGGCCTTCCCGCTGTTCATCCCGGCAGCCGTCTGGTTCGAGACGCACCGCCCCAGTTGGTGGCCGTACGTGCTGGCCTCTAGCGCCACCGGACTCGTTGCGCTCACCGCCCTCTACGGCGTGTACGGGGCCATCCCATGACCAGCGGCTGGCGCCGCGCCTCCACCACGCGCGCCGGCATCGCACTGCTTGCGGCCATCGCCTACCTGCCCGCGCTGCTCACCAAGCCCGGGCGCATGCCGAGCGACACCAAGGTGTTCCTCTACCTGGATCCGGGTCGCCTCATCGGCGACGCCCCGTTCACCTGGGACACCCGTCAGTTCGGTGGCTGGGTGCCGCACCAGGTCATCGCCTACCTCTGGCCGCAGGGCCCGTGGTACTGGTTCTTCGACCTCATCGGCGTTCCCGACTGGGTGGCGCACCGGTTGTGGATCGGCACCCTGCTCTTCCTCGGCGCCTGGGGCGTGGCATGGTGCGGACGATTGCTCGGGCTCGACCGAAGCGGTGCCCTCACCGCGGCGGTCGTGTACCAACTGTCTCCCTACGTGCTGCCCTACATCTCACGAACGTCAGCAATGCTGCTCCCGTGGGCGGCGTTGGGCTGGATCGTCGGCCTCACCATCAAGTCGGCTCGTGCTGAGCAACGGCGGTGGCGTCACCCGGCGCTGCTGGCGCTGGTGCTGTTGTCGTGCAGCGCGGTCAATGCCACCGCGGTGCTGATGATTGCACCGGCGCCGCTGCTGTGGCTCGCGCACGCCGTGTGGGCACGCGAGATCGCCTGGCGACGGGCCACCGGGGCCGCGCTGCGCATCGGCGTGCTGGCATCGGGCGTTTCGCTGTGGTGGATTGCCATGCTCCGGGCACAGGGCACCTACGGGGCGGATGTGTTGGCCTACAGCGAGAGCCTCGAGGCGACCTCCTTCACGTCGGCATCCACCGAGGTGCTACGGGGCGCCGGCTACTGGCTGTTCTACGTGCGCGACCCGTACGCGTTCACCACCACGGCTTCACAGCCGTACATGGAGAGTGGTCTGGCCATCGCCCTCAGCTACGCGCTGGTGCTCGTGTGCCTGGCCGGTCTGGTCGCGGTGCGGTGGGCGCAGCGCCGGTTCGCGGCACTCCTCGTTGCGGCCGGTGTGGTTCTCGCTGTTGGGGTGCACCCGATCTGGGCCCCATCGCCGCTGATGCAGCCGTTGGCCGACAACTCCCGAAGCGCGTTGTCGCTGGCCATCCGCAGCAGCACTCGTGCCATCCCGATGGTGGTGCTGGGCCTCGCGCTTGGTGCGGGGGCATTGATCGGCGCGCTGTCGGCCACCCGCTCTCGCACTCGAGCCGTCGCCCCGGCACTCGTGATGGCGCTGGCTGTCCTCAACATGCCGGTGCTGTTCAACGGTGGGCTCGTCGACCCTGCCCTCGAGCGAGACGAGGATCCACCCGCCGCCTGGCTCGACGCTGCAGCGGTGCTCGATGCCGGGTCGGCCGAGTACCGCGTGCTGCAGCTACCAGGCGCCGAGTTCGGGGCCTTCCGTTGGGGGTACACCGTCGACCCTCCCCTACCGGGTATCACCGCCAAGCCGCTCATCACCCGCGACCTGCTCCCTCTCGGCTCGCCAGGTGTGATGGATCTGCTCTACGCGCTCGACGACCGCGTGCAGCAGGGAACGCTCGACCCTGCCGCGCTGGCCCCGATCGCCCGCCTTCTGGGAGTCGACACCATCTGGCTCACCAACGACCAGGCGTACGACCGCTTCCGCACACCCGAGCCTGCGCTGCTCGACGCCTGGATGCGCACGGTGCCGGGGCTGAGCGACGCACAGGCCTTCGGCGAACCCACGGTGAACCTGCCCGACATCCCACTGGTCGACGAGGCGGCTCTGCAGCAAGCGGCCGGTGCGGCGATTCCCCCGGTGGTGCTCTACTCGGTCGACCAGCCGGTAGCCATCGTGCGCGTGTCAACGCACACCGTGGTGCTGGTGGGAAGTGGCGACGGCGTGGTCGACGCTGCGGCAGCCGGGCTCCTCAGCGGCGACGAGGCCGTCCTCTACGCCGCGGATCTGCAGGGGGTGGCACCCTCACCGGTGCACGTGCTCGTCATCACCGACTCGAACCGCGATCGAGCCCACCACTGGCGGAGCTCACAGGACGTCACTGGCTACACAGAGGTGGGCGGCGACGAACCCGGCGTCTTGTGGCCCGACGACGCCGACCAACGGCTGCCCGTGTTCGGCGAGTCGCCGCTTGCAGACGCGCAGACCACCGCGGCACTCGACTCAGGCCTGGTGGTGCGCGCCACCGGGTACGGCGAACCATTCGCCTATCGCCCGGAGGACCGACCCGCCATGGCTGTCGACGGCGACCCGAGCACCGCGTGGGTGGTGGCCGACCGAAACGACCCGTTGGGCCACGCCATCGAGATCTCCGACAATGACGGAACGCTCCGCCTGCTGCAACCGAACAACCCAGCAGCAACGCGGGTGATTTCGTCGGTGCGTCTCATCTCGCTCGAGCCAGGCAGCGAGTGGACCGCCGACGTTCAGCTCGGCGGCGAGTCGCTCGAATCCCCAGGGCAATCCATCGAGGTGCCCACCGGCGCACTGCGCATCGTGATCACAGGCGTCACCGAGCGAGCGGGAACCGACACTGGTCCGTCGGCGGTCGGCTTCGCTGAACTGGGTGTCGGCACCCACACCGAGGTCGTACGACTGCCCACCGTGGAGCGGGAACTCGTCGCGGCCGACGTGCCGATCGCCGTCGTGCTCACCCGCGAACGGGTCGACCCGCTCGACCGCTGGCGTACCGACCCCGAGCAGCGACTCGTTCGCTCGGTTGACATGCCACGCGACATCTCCGCCGAGCTCTCGGTCGTCGTACGGCTCGACCGTCGCGCCGACGATGCCTCGCTGAACGCCGTTCTCGGCGACGACGGAGCGGTCGCCTCTGCACGCCTCACCGGATCGCTTGAGTCGAGAGGTGTGTACGCCACCGACGGCGACCCATTGACGGCATGGACCTCGCCGTTCGGACCGGCCGCCGGCGTCACCCTGTCGGTGCCCAGCAACGGCGAGATGGTCGAATCGTTCACGTTGCAGCAGCCGGTCGACGATCTCCACTCGCGCATCACCGCCGTACGCGTGCAGGGAGACCGGGGCGAATCTGTCGATGTCGTGGTGGGCCCACCCGACGCTGAGGGAGTCAGCCTCGTCACGCTCCCCGCTCCCATCGCCGCCGACACGTTGCACATCACGGTCACCGACACCGAGCCCAGCCTCACCATCGACCGCCGTTTTGCGGAGGCCACCGAACTGCCGGTGGCCATCAGCGAAGTGGGCGGCACCTGGGTGCAGCCATCTCGATTCGGACCACCGCCCACGGAAGGCTGCCGGACCGACCTAGTGAGCGTCGACGGCGACGCGATCGGTATCGAACTCGACGCCGAAGCGATGGCCACGCTCGAGGCGGGCGGGGCCGCCACCGTGCATCCCTGCGATGCCGCCACCATCGACCTGGCACGCGGCACGCATCGAGTGGAGTCGCACCGCCAGTCCGCAACCACTCTGCTGGTCGACCAGGTCGTGCTTGCCGAGCCGGCGGCGATGTCCGCCACTCATCCCACCGGGGAGGCCGATGAGCAGCCCGTCGCCACAGTCACGGACCGCTCTCGAACCGAGCGGCGGGTCACCGTGAGCGCGTGCCCTGACGGCTGCTGGTTGGTGTTCGGCGAGGGGTGGAACGCCGCGTGGACAGCGTCGGTGGAGGGCCAGGAAGCATCCGCACTGGGCGCACCGATGCAGATCTCCGGTGGGTTCAACGGCTGGTGGCTCCCCCCATCCGCCACGGAGCGAACCGTCGTCGTCACGTGGACGGCGCAGCGGCCGGTCACCCTGGCGATCTACGCCAGCATCCTCGCCGTGCTCGTCTGCGTCGGCCTTGCCGTCGGGCGACGACGCCGCTGGTCGGCAACGCCCACCGCGGCGAGCCACGACGATCCACCACGTTTCAGCCGCTCGGTACTCGCTCCGACGTCGCGCCGGACGGCTGTTGTGGCAGCGCTGGCGATGATGGCGCTCACCGCACTGCTCATTTCCCCGCGCACGCCTCTGCTGCTCGCCACCGTGATGGCGGTGGCGGTGGCGGTCACCCGACGCCCACGCCTCGCTGGAGCCGTCGCCTGGCTGGGAATGGGCCTCATCGCTGCGCTGATCGTGGTACACCAGCGGCTCGAGCGCTACCCCGCCGATGCGGCGTGGCCGTCACGGTGGGACAACCTCCACCGACCAGGCCTCCTCGTGGTGGTGTTGCTGCTGGTGTCGTGCATCGGCGACAAGAGTCAGGCCGACGGCGACCGTCGAACCTGAGCGGTGCGCCGTTCCTGCCACCCCACCAGCGCAATGGCCGCCCCGATCACGATCGACATCTCCGCTGTCGAGCGGAACCGGTGGGCGCCGTAGAACAGCACGGTGGTGACGAGCGTGACCACCATTGGGGCCAGCAGCAACCAACGAACTCGCCGGCTCGTGCGCCACACGCCAACGGCCGCCAGAGGGGCCAGCAGCCAGAAGGTCGCGATCCCTGCCCACGACGCCCACCGCGGGCGTTCCTCCCCCACGTCTTGCGCCACCAGGTTCGACCAGCCATACAGGTCGAACGTGCGAGCCAACCGTTGAGCCACGACGCGCGGCACGTCGCCGAGATGGTCGCCGACGTACTCCACCGCCATCGAGCGTTGGCGGGCCGAGCGCACGCTGGGCTCCTCGTCTTGGGAGTAGTCGGGGTCGTTGAGCACACAGTCGAGCGACCATCCGCCAGCGGCGGGCCCGTGGTACGACTGGTCGCAGTTGGCCCCCAGCCAGGTGGTGCCATCGTTGGTGGTGAGCAGCACCGGGTTCTCGAACCGCACCATGTTGAACGTCACCCATGGCAGCAGCACGGCGACACCGGCTGCCATCGACCAGACGATGGGGCGGCACTCCCTCCAGGTTCGTCCCGACCGCCGCCAAACCGTCACGAGCCACAGCATGAGGAGCGGGGCCAGCAACGCCGACTCGCTACGCGACAGCGTGGCCAACCCAAGCGCTGCACCGAACCACAACAGCAGACCAGGTCGAGCGCTCATCGATGCACGCCACCCCGCCCACAGCGCCAGCCCCACGAAGAGGCAGGCGATGCTCTCCGACATCACCAACCCGTCGTTCATCCACAGGTTCGGGTACACCGCAGCCAGCGCTGCCGCGACGTAGCCCACACGTCGTCCGCCCAACTCGGTGGCCAACCGACCCACCACCCACACCAGCACGATGCCGGCGACCACGGTGACCAGGCGCTGCCAACGCACGAAGTTGTCGAGACCGCTCACCGGCGCCATCAGCAGCGACGTGAGCGGTCCGTGCTCGGCGCCCGGCTGATCCACGAACAACTCGCGGAACCACACTCCCTGGCTGATCTGGTAGGCCTGACCGCTGTAATAGATGGAGTCGTTGAGCATCAAGGCCGTGTTCCACTTCGACAGGAAGTAGGCCAGTCGCACGGCGGCTGCCAGCACCACGATCGACACCATCACCCGGTCGGCTCCCTGGGCTCGGAACCTGCGAACGACTGCGGACCACATCGGTGGCTCACCGTAGCCCGTTCGGCCTGCGTGCCATGGGTAGCATCCCCTGCCGTGATCGCTGCTTCTCGCCGCTGCCTGTCGGTGGTGGTGCCGTGCTTCAACGAAGAACGCACCATCGTCGAACTGCTCAACCGCGTCACGGCCTCGCCGTGGGTGTGCGAAGTGGTAGTCGTCGACGACGGCAGCACCGATCGGAGCCGAGCGCTGCTCGCCGAGTACGCACACCCCATGGTGCGGGTGCACCTGCAGCCCCGCAACATGGGCAAGGGTGCCGCGTTGCGCACCGGGTTCGGCCTGGTCACCGGCGAGTACGCAGTGGTGCAAGACGCCGATCTCGAGTACTCACCCGACGACTACGGCCTGCTCATCGACCCACTCGAGCGCAACCTGGCCGACGTGGTGTACGGGTCGCGGTTCCAGAGCGGTGCCCCGCACCGGGTGCTCTACTTCTGGCACACCGTCGGTAACCGCTTCCTCACACTGCTCTCGAACATGATGACCGACCTCAACCTCACCGACATGGAGACCTGTTACAAGGTGTTCCGGACGGACCTGCTGAAGAGCATCCCGATCCGGTCGGACCGG
>DMQJ01000036.1:20140-20819 GCA_003455715.1 Acidimicrobiaceae bacterium
GACCTGTTACAAGGTGTTCCGCCGGGAAGTCATCCAGTCGATCACCATCGAGGAGGATCGCTTCGGGTTCGAACCCGAGGTCACCGCCAAGATCGCTGCGAAGGGCTGCCGGGTGTACGAGGTGGGCATCTCGTACGACGGACGCACCTACGACGACGGCAAGAAGATCGGGTGGAGAGACGGTGTGCGCGCCATTGTGTGCATCCTCAAGTACTCGCCGATCCTTCACCGGTCGCGCCGCCGCTGAGGTAGCGCACCCGCATCTCCATGAACGGCCGCTCGACCACCAGATAGGCAAGGGTTGCCAGCACCGCCACCACGGGCACGACCACACCGAACGTGAGCAGCAGGGCATCGCCCACGCTGTCGCCCCAGCCCCGCTCGCGCACCGCGGCCACCACTGGGTAGTGCAACAGGTACACGCTGTAGCTCACCACGCCGGGGATCGCTGCGCGCCGCACCCATCGTGACGCGCGGCCTTCCATCGCTGCCACCCAGCCGATCACGACGCCCGCCCACAGAGCGCCCTCCACCAGGGGCCACACAGCACGCCACCGGTCGTTACCGAAGAAGCTGCCGTTGCGGTTGAAAGCCCACAAGGCGCACGCCAGCGCAACACCTGCACCGACCGCCAGCGTCGCCCAGCCAGTCGCACGCCACCTCACCCATCCCCGCCGCA
>DMQJ01000036.1:21025-22437 GCA_003455715.1 Acidimicrobiaceae bacterium
CCCCCCCCCCCCACCCCCGCCGCAGCACCCACGCTGCGGCCATACCGAGCAAGAATTGGTCAAGGCGGCCAACGATGGTCCAGTACGAGAGGTCGCGCACCGTGTCGGGGTTGGTGGCCGACGCCATGAGCCGCAACGCGTTGAGCAGCAGCACGAGGCCGAGCAGGTAGCGAACGCCGTAGCGCTGCAGGAAGCGGAGCAGGAACGGGAAGACGAGATAGAAGGCGAACTCCACGCTCACGCTCCACAGCACCGCCGACCACACACCCATGTCGGCCGCTGGGAACGGAGGGGTGGCCAGCATGAACACGAAGGGCAGGAACTCCCCGAGGCTGAAGTCGCCTGGGCTGGTGAAGGCCGCAATGAGCAGCACCAGCACGTACATCGGCACTACCCTGAGGACTCGATTGGTGATGAACCCTCGGTACTGCACGTCGCGACGATCCGCACCAAAGGTGAGGATGAACCCGCTCAGCACCATGAACAGCGACACCGCCGTGTGGCCTTCGATGAGCACGGCCGAGCCCGGGTGTTGCGCCTCCGGGAACAGTTGGGCGGCGCCGACGCTGCCTCGCAGCTGTTGCGCCCCGTGATACACCACGATGTACAGAGCGGCCACACCCCGTAGGTGGTCGACACCAGGCAGGTAGCGCACGTTCTTCGAGCGAGCCTGGAGGTCGGTGGCGTGCGGCGTCATCGTTCGCCGACAGTAGCCGGGGTAGCCTTGCGGGCCGAGGAGGTCGCCCGATGAAGGTCGGAGTGCTGGTCGTCGCATACAACGCAGAAACCACGTTGGCGCGCGTGCTCGATCGCATCCCTCCAGCCACCAAGTTGCAGTTGGCCGAGGTGCTGGTGCAAGACGACCACTCCACCGACCTCACCCACGACGTCGCCCAGGACTACCTCGCCCAACAGAGCCACCTCAATCTCACCGTGGTGCGGCACCCCCAGAACCTCGGCTACGGCGGCAACCAGAAGGCGGGCTACACGTACGCCATCAACCACGGCTGGGACGTCGTGGTGCTGCTGCACGGCGACGGCCAGTATGCGCCCGAGATCATGGCCGACATCATCGCCCCCATCGTGCACGGCGACGCCGATGCGGTGTTCGGCTCGCGGATGATGCAGCGGGGCGATGCACTCAAGGGGGGCATGCCGCTCTACAAGTACGTCGGCAACCGCATCCTCACCACCTTCCAGAACACGATGACCGGGCTGCGACTCAGCGAGTGGCACAGCGGGTACCGCGCTTACCGGGTGTCGGCGTTGGCCGAGTTGCCGTTCGTGGGTAACTCTGACGGCTTCGACTTCGACACCGAGATCATCCTGCAACTGGCCGGGGCGAAGAAGACGATCGTCGAGGTGCCCATCCCCACCTACTACGGCGACGAGATCTGCTACGTCGACGGCAT
>DMQJ01000497.1:0-317 GCA_003455715.1 Acidimicrobiaceae bacterium
GGTCGTGTTGTGGATTCTCGATCACCGCCATGGACCCGGATAGCCGCGTCAGCTCGAATGCCGTCGGCGGACGCCCTCCGGGTTGGGCCTTGATTAAGATAGTGGTGCGATGCGCGGGCGCGTGGCGATTACTGGGGGTACCGGCTATATGGGCCGGCGCCTCATTCCTCTCCTCATCGGGGCCGGCTGCGATGTGCATGCCGTTGTGCGTCCCGGGTCTGAACGAAAGCTGCCTGCTCGCGCCACTGCCATCCTCGCCGACGTCCTCGACGCCAGCTCTTACCGCGCGCGCCTCCGCCACGGCGACACATTCGTGC
>DMQJ01000497.1:621-860 GCA_003455715.1 Acidimicrobiaceae bacterium
GCCGTAGCGCTCGTAGAAGTCGAACCGCTTGGCCATGATGGCCCAGGTGTTGCTGGGCGACAGCACCTCCACCGCCAACAGCACCCGGCCGCCGTAGACCCATTGGCGATAGCTGGGCATGTCGATGTCGGCGACAGGGCCGGGCAGATCGACGATGACGGTGACATCAGGCGCTTGCACGATGGTGGGCTGACCCTCCACCGGGTACCAGAAGAAGTCGCCGCCGACGAACACGTCGG
>DMQJ01000497.1:1034-1314 GCA_003455715.1 Acidimicrobiaceae bacterium
AGTCGCCGCCGACGAACACGTCGGCCCGACCGTGAAACAGGCGCTCGAACCCATGCACCAGATAACGAATGGCGCGCCCCTGCGTGGGATTGTCGGCCATCGGGGCACCATCGCTTTCCGGGTAGACGATGTCGCCCGGCTCGTCGATGAAGGTGGCTGGCATGGACATGACGCTACTCCTTTCGTGGAATTGGCTGGATGGGGGAAGCCGTGAAGTGGATGGTGCCAGGAGGGTGTGACACGGTGGTGACGTGAGGTCGAATCGTCGTCGTCTCCAATG
>DMQJ01000497.1:1492-6162 GCA_003455715.1 Acidimicrobiaceae bacterium
GCTCTTCCGATCTGTCGAATCGTCGTCGTCTCCAATGGTGCGCAGCGGTGTCAGCGTTGCTCGTTGCCGCGGCCGCGTGTGCCGACAACGACGCCGCGCGCCCCGGCACCAGCCCGGGCGCCAACTCCGATGTGTCGACAACACGCGTCGAGTGCACCGAACCGTTCGTCGTGCTGTCGGCACTACCCCGCACCGAGCCGGGCTTCACTCAAGGCCTCGCCTTCCTCGACGGTGCGCTGTACGAGAGCACCGGCCGGTATGGCGAGTCGGCCATCCGGCAACTCGACCGCACCACCTTCGCTGTCGTCGACCAGGTGGTGCTGCCTGCCGACCGCTTCGGCGAGGGCCTCACCGCCCTCGGCGGGTCGCTGTACCAACTGACCTGGCGCGAAGAGGTCGGCTACGTGTGGGGTCCCGACCTCAGCACACGCGGCACGTTCACCTATGCCGGTGAGGGGTGGGGGCTCACCACCGACGGCACATCGCTCATCCGCAGCGATGGCAGCAATCGGCTGGTGTGGACCGACCCCACCACCATGCTCGACACCCGCGAGCTACTGGTGTTCGACGGCGACGGCCCGGTGACGGAGCTCAACGAGTTGGAGTGGGTGGATGGCATGATCCTCGCCAACGTGTGGCAAACCGACACCGTCGTGGTGATCGACCCCGCCGACGGCCGCGTGCTTGCGCGCCTCGACCTCGCCGATCTTCGCCCGGAAGCCACGCTGGCCGATCCGAACGCCGTGCTCAACGGCATCGCCTTCGACCCGCAGACGGGTGCGCTGCTGGTGACGGGCAAACGCTGGCCCGTGATGTACGAAGTGGCGATCGACCTCGACTGCTGGCGCTGAGCCAAGCCGACGACCTGCGCTACCGTGCGGTTCGTGGACCTGCACCAGTGGATGAACGCCGACCTTGCGTCGTTGCGCGGCAAGCTCACCAACGGTGTCGTCGAGATGGTGCCGCACGAACGGTGGCATGAGCAGGCCGACGGCGGCGGCAGCACCATCGCTGGCCTGCTGTTCCATCTCGCCCGCCACCACGACCTCGCTGTCAACGCGGTGGTGCGCAACCACCCCACTCTCTTTGCCGCACATCGCGACGCGCTCGGTCTGGCCGACGCACCCAACGGTGTCGGACTCGCCGAACGCGAAGACCGCGAATGGACCGCTCGCATCGCCGCCGAGGCACTGCTCACCTACGTCGACGACGTCTTCACCACTACGGCCACCTGGCTCGACGCGCTGGGCACGATGGCGCTCGACGTTGAGCCCAACACTCCCTACCGCCTCACGCACCAGGGCCTGCTCGACCCCGACCACTTCCCCTGGCTGTACTCGATGTGGCAGGGCAAGGCCGTGTGGTGGTTCGTACAGTGGCCGGTGCTCGGCCACGGCCACACGCACACCGGTGAGGCCGTCAGCATCCGCAACCGATTCGGCCTGTCGCCCTTCTGAGGGCAGCCCGCGGGTCAGCGCAGAAGCGGCTGTGCTACCGCAGCATCCAGTCGCCGTGCTCCAGATGGCGTACGAGCAGCCGCTCGTCGCCGCATTGGTACGCCCACGCCTGTTCGCCGTCGGAGGTGCCCACCACCACTCGGTGGTACAAGCCACGCACCGCACCCTCGACCTCATCGAGATGCGCCAGCGCAGCATCGAGGGTGGCGGCGGCCAGCTGGTACACACGCCCATGAATGGTCCCCGCACGGTCGAACATGGCCGCCGGGTACTCCAGCCCGGTGTCGAACAACTGCCCGGGCACCGTCGCAGGTACGCCCTCGCCCACGACGAACGGTTCGAGGTGATGCCACCGCACCTCACCCGGCCGCAGGGTGCCGTACACGAACAACAGGTGGGGCGAACTCACGACGAGCGGCGCACCGGCTTCACCCGGCCGATGGGGATCACACGCAGCAGGTGGTGCCACCGGCAGCCGGTGCAGGCCTCCACCACATAGGCCGTGAGTTCATCCGGGCGGGCGTTGAGCTTCGCCAACTCTTCCGCCGTGCTGACGCACCGGCCGTGCGACGGCAGCCGCGGCCCGAACACGTAGGTGACGAGCCGCAACTCCTGCTCGGTGCAGATGGGGCACGCCAGGCTCGCCGGCGAACCGACGTTGCGTGCTGCACGAATGAGCTCGGGGTGGGCGTCGCACACCTGGTCTTGGCGCAGGCGCCCGCGCCTGAACTCGTTGATGAGGTGCCGGCGCGCGAGGCGGTGATCCACCACACCATTGCCTCGCAGCGAGGTGACCTCGAACGACATGACCGTGCAGGCTACCCCCGGGGCAGGATGCGGCGGCGTGCGTCACCACCGCATCCGCCACCGGGCACCACCCAAGCGGCACACTGGTGCCATGAGTATCTCGTACGGCGCCCACGTGGCCGACGACAGCGAGTTGCGCCTGTGTGGCGACCTGGCAGGCAAGCGGGCGATCGAGCTCGGCATGTCGAGCGCCGGCGCCGCTTCGGCGGCGGGTGGCTCGGTTGCCCCGAACTCGTTGGTCATGGCCCAAGCGGGCGCGAAGACCATTGCGGTGCACCCCGACGCTCAGGCCATCGCCGGGCTGCGGGCCGCAGCAGAGCGTGCCGAGGTGACGGTGCAGTGCCAGCAGGGCGACCTCGCCGACCTCGGGTTCGCCACCAGTGCCTCAGTCGACCTGGTGCTCGCGGTGCACTCGCTGGCCGAGGTCGACGACCTGCCTCGCCTGCTGCGCCAGGTGCATCGCGTGCTGAAGCCCGGTGCGCCGTTCGTGGTGGCCATGCGTCACCCCGTGGCCGCAATGTTCGGGCACGACACCACCGCCCAGTACGCGTACGGTGCAGCCACGCCCACCTTCGCCGATCTCTACATGGCATTCGAGCGCAGCAACTTCCACCTCGACCAGGTGCACGAGTTGGCCGACCGCCGCGTCCGCGACCCACTCACACCAAGCGTGCTCGTACTACGGGCTCGCAAGCAGGGCGTGTAGCGGGTCGCGATGGCCACCTCGACCGGGCGGCTGGCCGGCAAGCGGGTGCTGGTCACCAGCTGCACCACCTATATGGGTCCAGCAATCACCTCCCTCTTCCGCTCCGAGGGTGCCGACGTGGTGGCCGACCCTGGCCGGCTCCTCGGAGCCACGGAACCAGCAGAGTTGATCGATCGACTGGGCCATGTCGATGTCGTCATCGCCAACCTCGACCTTCTGGCCTACGGGGCACGGCTGGCCGACATCGACGACGCCCAGTGGGTCGCTGGGTTCGACGCAATGGTGCATCCGCTGATGCGCCTCGTGCGTGCTGCTTCGGCGCAGATGGTGGCCCGCGGTTCGGGTGCGATCGTTGCCATCACCTCCTCGTCGCCATTGCGGCGAATGACCCCACACGCAATCAGCTATGTCGCGGCTCGGGCGGCACAGAACGCGTTCGTTCGATCTGCCGGGCACGAACTGGCGGCGCATGGTGTGCGGCTCAACGCCATCGCCCAGAACTTCGTGGAGAACGACACGTACTACCCGCCGTCGATCATGGAGAACGAGCGGTTCCGCGAGCGATTGCGCACCGATGTGCCTGCGCGCCGGCTCGGACGACCGCATGAGACCGCCGAACTCGCGCTGTTCCTGGCCAGTGACTCGTCGACGTTCATGTTCGGCCAAGTGGTGAGCAACGACGGGGGCTGGTCGTGAGACGTCACCCGCCCACGACCTCGACGGTCACCCGGCGTTGACGCGGATCTGGTGCCACCCGGTGGCACCGTTGGGGGCCACCGGCGCACGCATCTCGGTCTGGGTGTCGCCGTTGTTGTCGGTGGCGCGCACCCGCAAGGTGTGATCGCCGGGGGTGGCGTCCCACTCGAGCACCCACTGACGCCACGTGTCGTCGCTGACGTCGGTGGCCAGCGTGGCCTCCTGCCACTCGCCGTCGTCGATCTGCACCTCCACCTTGGCGATGCCACGGCCCTGTGCCCACGCCACCCCAGCCACCTTTGCCGGACCCACGGCGATGCTGTCGCGGTGCCGCGGGTAGCCGATGCGCGACTGCGTCTTGATGGGCCCCTCGCGGCTCCACCCACGCGGCACCCAGTAGCCCTCGCGGTCCCAGCTGGTGAGCTCGATCGATGACAGCCACTTGGTGGCGCTCACGTAGCCGTACAAGCCGGGCACGATGAGCCGGGCCGGGTACCCGTGGCGGAGGGGGATCGGTTCGCCGTTCATCGCCACGGCGATCATTGCGTCGCGACCGTCGAACGCGGCGGCCACGGGGAAGCCGCACGTCCAACCGTCGACGCTGGTGCTGTACACCTGCTCGGCAGCCGATTGCACGCCTGCTTCGTCCAACACGTCGCGCAACATCACACCACGCCACACCGCGTTGCCGATGAGCGACCCACCCACCTCGTTCGACACGCAGCAAATGGTGACTGCCCGCTCCTCGGTGGCGCGCTCGAGCAGGTCGGCGTAGGTGAGCGAGAACGGACGGTCGACCATGCCACTGATCGACACCTTCCACGTGTCGACGTCGACGCGCGGGATGGTGAGCGCTGTGTCGATGCGATAGAAGCGATCGTTGGGCGTGAGGTAGGGGGTGTTGGGGTCGAGGTCGACGCCGTCGGGAATCACCAGGTCAAAACCCGTCTCCCCGAACTCCGTCACCGGTTGCGCAGCCTGTGATGCGAACTACTCCTCGCGCC
>DMQJ01000322.1 GCA_003455715.1 Acidimicrobiaceae bacterium
CCAGCAGGCCGAAGAACGCCCCGGCGAACTCCCCCCGCCCGACCGCAGCAGCAGCCCGCAACGGCTCGATGTCGCTGTCGTCGTACGCGCCGAGCGCGCGGCACAACCGCGAATGGATCTCGGCTTCGGGCAGCGTGCCGGGCAGCGGGTCGAACAGGGGGCGGCGAAGGTGGAAGAAGTTGTGAGGGAACTCGAGGTTGAAGAACGTGCACTCCCACTTCTCGAACTGCGACGCCGCTGGCAGCACGTAATGCGCTTCGCGGGCGGTCTCGGTGAGGGCGACGTCGATGACCACCAGAAGGTCGAGGGCACGCATGGCCTCGCGCATGCGTTGACTGTCGGCGAGGCTGTGCACCGGGTTGCCACTCTCGATGAGCATGGCTCGGAAGCGGTCGGGATGATCGCCCAGGATTTCGTCGGGGATGATGTTGCACGGCACCAGCCCGGTGACGAGGCGATGGCCGGTGACAGGTGTGACACGTTCGGCCCGCGGCCCACCGGCACCATCGCCGCCGCCCCCACCCAGTGAGGCGAAGCGGGTGTGCAGGTTCATTCCGCCGGGCACACCGAAGTTTCCGGTGAGCAGCACCAGCAGCTTCTCGAGCCAACTGTTGAGCGTGGAATGCGGCGCCATCTGGATGCCCAGGTCTTCGAAGATCGACACGCCGCCGCGGGCGCCAGCGATGGTGCGTGCCGCGTGGCGCACCTCTGGCTCGGGTACACCGGCGCGTGCTGCGTAGTCGGCCACGTCGATGCTGCGCAGATGGGCGAGCACCTCGTCGAGGCCGTTGGCGTGTTCGGCCAGCCAGGCCTCGGCCAGCAGGCCCTCCTGCGCGATGGTGGCGAGCATCGCCGCCAGCAGGTGCGCATCACCGCCGGGGCGGGGCCGCAGCCAGATGCCACGCTCGCTGCCGAGGACGAGGTCGACCGTCTCGGTACGCCGCGGATCGACCACCATGAGCACCCGCGTGGGATCGTTGGCGATCTCCTTCACGATGCGCCTCGCCTGTGGGAAGCCGTGCGACTGCCACGGGTTCTTGCCCCAGAACACCGCCACCTCGGCGTGCTCGTAGTCGCCTGTCGTGTGGCAACTCGACCGGCCGAACAACTGCCCGTCGACCCAGAACTCGCCCGTCTTCTCCTGGGCGAGCGCGTTGGAGGTGAACTGGATGCCCAGCGCGGCTCGCAAGGCGCCGCCGTAGCCGCCACCCAGATGGTTGCCCTGGCCGCCACCACCGTAGAAGAGGATGCGCTGGCCACCGTGCTCGGCGATGACGTCGTTGAAGCGGGCAGCCACCTCGGCGATGGCGACGTCCCACGGAATCTCCTCGAACGTGCCATCAGGCCGACGACGCAGGGGAGTGGTGAGCCGGTGGGGGTCGCTCTGGTAGTGGCCGATACGGAGACCCTTCTCGCAGGTGTAACCCTGCGAGCCGGGGTGCGCCTTGTCGCCGCGCACGCGGGTGATGGCGCGGCCCTCGGTGCGCACCTCCAGACCACAGTTGATGCTGCAGAGGATGCAGGCGGTGGGTTGCCAGGTCGGGTCGGTGTCCATCGGGCCTCCATCTGAGTCGGTTCAACAAGCGAACCTAGCACAGGTCGCGAACCGGAAATCCTTGACATCGAAGTGGCAGCGGGCTTACCGTTCCGCCCACGAACCTCCGCCGGGCGACCGCCCGAGAGCGGTTGACGACTGCTGTGCCTGCAGGTAGGCTCGTCCGTTGCCGTGCGTTCTGTGTCCCGCTACTCCTATGTCTCGGTGACCGCGCGCGCCCCGAAGCCGATCAAGTGCCGTACTACTAAGCGTTGTGTCTGAGACTGGAGTGACCGTGGCCTCTCGTTCCGTGTCCCGCGAACGGTATTCGTTCGCCAACCTGGCTGAGCCGTTGGAGTTGCCCGACCTCATCGCCATTCAGCGAGAGAGCTTCGAGTGGTTCCTCAACGAGGGCCTCGCCGAGACCTTCCGCGACATCTCGCCCATCAAGGACTTCAGCGAGGCGCTGCAGCTCGAGCTCGAGTTCGACCCCGACGACGAAGACCTGCGTCCGCCGCCCAAGTTCTCGGTCGACGAGTGCAAGGAAAAGGACATGACCTACAGCGCGCCCATCTTCGTGCGCGCCCGGTTCATGAACCGCAACACCGGTGAGATCAAGGAACAGACGGTCTTCATGGGCGACTTCCCGATGATGACCGAGAAGGGCACATTCATCGTGAATGGCACCGAGCGCGTCGTCGTGTCGCAGCTCGTGCGTTCCCCCGGCGTCATCTTCGAGCCGGGCGAGCGGTTCCGCCTCCGTAACCTCAGCAAGCACCAGCTGGTGAAGGGCACCATCCACCCCTACCGCGGCGAGTGGTTGGAGTTCGACGTCGAGCACAAGCCCGGCAAGGACGTCACCGCCGGCACCCGCGTGGCCCGCAAGCGCCGCATGGGCATCTTCACCCTGCTGCGCGCGCTCGGCTACGACGAAGAGCACGCTCCCGGCTTCCTCGACCGCTTCGTCGCCCAGTTCGACTTCCTCGAAGGGCAGTACGAGAAGGAGCGCCACCTGGCGCCCACACAGAACGAGGCGCTGGTCGAGATCTACAAGCGCGCTCGCCCGGGCGAGCCGCCCACCGTCGAGAGCGCCAAGGCCTACTTCCGTAACGCCTTCTTCGAGAACCGCCGCTACGACCTCAGCCGCGTCGGTCGCTACAAGCTCGATCGCAAGCTCGGCAGCGAGATCGCCAAGCTCGACGAGCTGTTCGGCGCTGGCACCATCGAGCTCGGTTCGTACTTCCGCACCGACACCGAAGACCCCAACAAGCGCCCCATCGTCAGCGACCCCGACGATGCCCACGTGCTGCGCCCCAACGAGGTGCTCGCCGCGGTCAGCTACATGCTGCACCTGGTGAAGCAGGAGCCGGGCTACCGCCTCGACGACCAGGACCACTTCGCCAACCGCCGCATCCGCAGCGTGGGCGAACTCATCCAGAACCAGGTGCGCATCGGCCTCAGCCGCATGGAGCGCGTGGTGCGCGAGCGCATGACCACCCAGGACGTGGAGGCCATCACCCCCACCACCCTGGTGAACATCCGCCCGGTGGTCGCCGCCATCAAGGAGTTCTTCGGCACATCGCAGCTGTCGCAGTTCATGGACCAGGTGAACCCGCTGTCGGGCCTCACCCACCGTCGCCGTCTGTCGGCGCTCGGCCCGGGCGGTCTGTCGCGTGAGCGTGCCGGCTTCGAAGTGCGCGACGTGCACTTCAGCCACTACGGCCGTATGTGCCCCATCGAGACGCCGGAAGGTCCGAACATCGGCCTCATCGGTGCGCTCAGCACGTTCGCCCGCGTCAACCCCTACGGCTTCATCGAGACGCCGTACCGCGTGGTGAAGAACGGCAAGGTCACCAACGAGATCCGCTACATGGCCGCCGACGAGGAAGAGAACTACGTCGTCGCCCAGGCCAACACGCCGCTCAACCCCGACGGCACCTTCGCCGAAGAGCGCATCCTCGTGCGCCGCAGCCCGCAGGCCGCCAGCCTGGAAGACCTGCGCAAGATGCTCGAGGCCGAGAGCTTCTTCGGTGCCACCACCGACATCGCTGCCGTGCCCCCGAGCGAAGTACAGCTCATGGACGTCAGCCCGAAGCAGATCGTGTCGGTCGCCACGGCGCTCATCCCCTTCCTCGAGCAC
>DMQJ01000294.1 GCA_003455715.1 Acidimicrobiaceae bacterium
CGTCCTGCTCATCGACGAGCGCCCCGAGGAAGTCACCGACATGCGTCGCACGGTGCGCGGCGAGGTCATCGCCTCCACGTTCGACCGTCCGAGCGACGAGCACACGCACGTGGCCGAACTGGCCATCGAGAAGGCCAAGCGCCTGGTGGAAGCCGGCAAAGACGTGGTGGTCATCCTCGACGGCATCACCCGCCTCAGTCGTGCCTACAACCTGGCGGCACCGGCCAGTGGCCGCATTCTCTCCGGCGGTATCGACGCGGGTGCGCTGTACCCGCCCAAGAAGTTCTTCGGTGCGGCCCGCAACGTGGAAGAAGGCGGCTCGCTCACCATCCTCGCCACGGCGCTGGTGGAGACCAACAGCCGCATGGACGAAGCGATCTTCGAGGAGTTCAAGGGCACCGGCAACATGGAGCTGCGGCTCGATCGCAGGCTCGCCGAGCGGCGCATCTACCCGGCCATCGATGTCGATGCCAGCAGCACCCGCCACGAGGAGCTGCTGTTCGACCGCAAGCAACTGCAGATGGTGTGGAAGCTGCGTCGCGTGCTCAGCGGCCTCGCTGCCGACGGCAACGCCGCCCCGGGCCTTGAACTGCTCATCGACCGGCTCAAGACCTTCCGTACCAACGACGAGTTCCTCAACGAAATCGCCAAGCAACCCAACATGTGACCCGCCTGTCCGCCCGTCAGCGGCCCGAGAAATCGCGGTGCCGCCGGCAGGGTGGGCCGATAGGCTGTGTCGTCTACTTCTTTCGGAGAACACCATGAAGACCGATACCCACCCGAACTACAGCGACGTGCTCGTGAAGTGCTCGTGCGGCAACACCTTCACCACCCGCTCCACCCGCGGTGGCGAGCTGCACCTCGAACTGTGCAACGAGTGCCACCCCTTCTTCACGGGGAAGCAGAAGCTGGTCGATACCGGCGGCCGTGTCGAGCGCTTCAACAAGCGTTACGGCCAGCGCAAGGGCAAGTGAGCCCGGCGCACCAGCGCTGCACCACCTTCGTTCAACCACACCACCCGGCCCAAGCGGCCGGGTGGTGTTCGTTTTGACGAGTTCATGACGCCTTCATGTGCAAATTGCTACGGTGTTTTCGTCCCGTGGCGCTTGAGGCGGCCCACGGAGCGGGCGATAACTGAACACGGATTCCTCACCCGCTCAAGGAGTCGCCCACTGTGGACCAATCCGAACTCGCGCACCTCTTGCGCCGCACCGAGTACGTCGCCAAACCGGCACGTATCAGCGCCCTGGTGGGCGGCACCCGCGAACAGGCTGTCGACGACATCCTCAACGTCACCGTTCCGGTGAGCCTGCCCGCCTACCTGCAGACCGACATCGAGGGCGAGGGGTACGACCAGTTCGTCTATGCCATCCAGTGGTGGATCGACCGAATGGTCGACAGCACCAAGCCGATGCTCGAGCGCATGGCCTTCTTCTGGCACGGACACTTCTGCAGCGGCTGGGACAAGGTGGGCAGCACGTGGGCGATGATGCAGCAGAACAAGCTGTTCCGCGATCAGGCGTTCGGCAACTTTCGTGGGCTCACCCATGCGATGTCGATCCAGACGGCCATGCTGCTGTACCTCGACAACATCGACAATGTGAAGTCGTCGCCCAACCAGAACTTCGCCCGAGAGTTGATGGAACTGTTCACCATCGGCATCGGCAACTACACCGAAGACGATGTCACCGCGGCAGCCAGGGCGTGGACCGGCCACGGCATCAACTGGAACACCTACCAGTACCAGTTCCGCAGCTGGGACCACGACACCGGCATGAAGACGTTCATGGGCCAGACCCGCAACTGGGACGGCCCCGACATCATCAACTTCCTGCTGCAGGAAAACCTGACGATGAAGCTCACCACGTGCAAGTTCCTCACCAAGAAGCTGTGGGAGCACTTCGCCTACCAGAACCCGTCACAGGTGCTCATCGACGAGATCGCCCAGGTGCTGTACGACAACGACTTCGCCATCAAGCCGTGGGTGAAAGCAATGTTGATGCACGACGAGTTCTACAGCGCCCAGGCTGTCAACAACCTTGTGCGCTCACCCGTGGAGTACGTCGTGAACTGCATGTGGTTCACCGGGCTCCGCAGCCAGCACCTCAACCCGCAGTGGTCGGTGGAGGGGATGGGGCAGGTGCCGTTCGTGCCGCCCAACGTGGCTGGCTGGAAGACCAACGCGTATTGGGTGAACACCAGTCTTTTCGGGGCCAGGGCCGAGTTTGCCCGCGGCATCACGTGGCGGTTGCGCAGCAGCGAACCACAGTGGGCGGCCTACCGCTACGACCCCAGCGCCGGAACGCTGGGCAACCCGCAGCAGGCGGTGACCAACGTGGCCAACAAGTTCGGCTTGAACCTCGCCGCCCCCACCTCGGCGGCGTTGCGAGCGTACGTCGACGATGAACGGGCCGGTATCAGCTGGATCGACTGGTGGGAGCCCACCAACCTGCTGACGATGGCGATGATGACTCCCGAGTTCCACGTGGCGTGAGAGGCGACGAACAATGATGATCGACCCCGATATCTCCACTGAGGACGCCCGCCGACTGCTGTCGTACCGCCCCGACGACTCACCGCTCACCATGGACCGTCGCCGGTTCCTGCAGTTGATGGGCTACGGCGTGGGCGCTGGTGCGCTCGCCGGCGGCCTGGGCGAGGTCGTGGCGCCGGAACTGCTCGGCGACCGTCTGCGTGAGGCCTACGCTGCCACCCCCATCGGCGCCAACGACGGCATCATCGTGCTCGTTGGCTTCGACGGCGGCATCGACGGGTTGAACACGGTGGTGCCGTACACGAACGGCCAGTACTACACCCAGCACGGCAGCCTGGCCATCCCCGCCAACCAGGTGCTCGCCCTCAACGGCACGGTTGGCTTGCACCCGAGCCTGAGCTACCTGAAGACGCTGTACGACCGCGGCGAAGTTGCGGTGGTGCAGGGCGTCGGGTACCCGAACCCCGACCTCAGCCACTTCACCTCAATGGCATTGTGGATGTACGGCAAGGCTGGCAGTGCCATGCCCAACTCGGGTTGGGTCGGCCGATGGCTCGACGGGCTCGGCGGCGCCGACATCTTCCGCGCCTGCACTGTCGGCGGCTCGCTGCCGCTCACCATGGTGGGAGAGAACACACGCGGCATCGCCATCCCACCGTGGGGTGTCGGCTTCGGTGGCGACACGGGCGAACACGACCTGCTGATGTACGAGGCAATGAAGGACTTCTCGGCGGCACCGTCCGGCCGGGGACAGTGGCACGACACGGTGGCCACCACCCTCAGCGGAGTGATCGACGTCGGCCAAGAGGTGGCGCCGGTGTTCGACCGCGACATCGACGCTGACGGGCTGGTGCAACGGATGACAGTGGCGGCCCGCTTGATCAACGCCGACCTCGGTCTGCGCGTGATCGACACTGCGTACGGCGGCTTCGACACCCACTCCAGCCAGCCGCAACTGTTCAGCGAACTGCTGGGCGAGTTCGATGCCGGCCTGCGTGCCTTCTTCACCGCGCTCGACGATCGTTTCCGCTCGCGGGTCACCATCATGACTTACAGCGAGTTCGGCCGAACCAGCTGGTCGAACGACTCCGACGGCACCGACCACGGCACCAGCGCCAACCACTTCATCATCGGCTCGGCAGTGCAGGGAGGCCTGTATGGCCAGCAACCGAGCCTGGCCGGACTCGACCGCTGGGACCGGATGCCGTTCCATGTCGACTTCCGCTCCATGTACGCGACGGTGCTCGACAACTGGATGGGTGGCGGCAGCTCCACCGTCCTCGGTGGCAGCTTCCCCAACCTCGGCTTCTTCAAGCAGGCACCGGGAGTCGGCGTGGCCTCGGGTTCGGTGCCGGCGAGCGCCCTCGGCGACTTCGTGGGTGTCACCCCGTACCGGGTGTACGACTCGCGCACCACCCAGCGACTCCTGCCACTCGGCGCGGGCACCACGGCTGAGGTGCAGGCCACGGGCATCGGTGGCGTTCCCGGGTCGGGGGTCACTGCGGTGGCGTTGAACGTGACGACGACGAAGGCCACCGGGCCGAGTTCGTTCACCGTGTTCCCCACGGGCGATGCCTTGCCGAACGTTCACAACCTGGTGGTGCCCCAGAACAGAGCGGCGCCCAACCTTGCCATCGTGAAGGTGGGCAAGAGCGGCCGGGTGAACATCTTCAACGACCTCGACACGGCGGAGTGCATCGTCGATGTGGTGGGGTACTTCCATACGGGGGCTGGGTCGCGCCTGCAGCCCATCACTCCGTTCCGTGCGCTCGACACCCGGAACGGAACCGGTGGGCGGAGCACGCCGCTGGGTGCAAACGGCACGTTCGACGTCACCGTGCGCGGTGTGGGCGGCGTGCCGGCCAACGCCGAGTCGGTGGTGCTCAACGTCACCGCGGTCTTTCCGACGGCCACCAGTTGGCTCACCGTGTGGCCCACCGGCCAGACCAAACCGCTGGCGTCGAGCCTCAACTACGTGGCCGACCTGGTGGTGCCCAACTCGGTGATCGCCAAAGTGGGTACGGGCGGCAAGGTGAGCATCAACAACGCCAACGGCAGTGTGCACGTGGTGGTCGACATCCTCGGCTATCTCTCGCCCACGTCACCGGGCCGGTTCTTCCCCATCGCACCATGGCGAGTGTTCGACACGCTGCCCAGCAATGTGCCTGCGGTGGGGGCCAACAGCACCCGCACGGTCACGGTGATGGGCGGAGGTGGGGTACCGGCGAGCGGCGTGTCGGCGGTGGCCCTCAACGTGACGGCCCGCAACCCGACGGCGAACACGTTCATCACCGTGTGGCCCAACGGCGAGACCAGACCGAACACGTCCAACCTCAACCCGCGAGCGGGCAGCGGCGTGTCGAACCTGGCCATCGTGAAGGTTGGGGCGAGCAACGCGGTGCAGATCTACAACCAGCAGGGTTCGCTCGATCTGGTGCTCGACGTGGTCGGCTACTTCACGTCCTGAGGCCAGCGCCAGGGCATCGCGCCCCGTAGCGTGTTCGGCGATGTCCGACCCCGCCCGACTTGCCCGACTGAACGCCCTCAAGCTTGGCGCGCTGGTGCGCGAGCACGTCGGCGGCGAGCCCACGCTCGAGCCCGGCGAGTTCGCGGCCGGCGCGGCCCTCATGCACGGCACCGACGCCTGGGTGTTGGTGCACGAGCAGCCCCAGCGCGGCCTTGGCGGTGCACTGGCCTCGGCGGTGCGGCGCAACGC
>DMQJ01000541.1:0-201 GCA_003455715.1 Acidimicrobiaceae bacterium
CTGGATCTGCATGTGGACGTCCCCCTGTCGAGTCCTTGTCTCCGGCACCGTACCAGTGGGTATGGTGCCGGATCGACCCCACCTCCCCGGTAGGGCACAATGGCCCTGTGGAACCTCGCAGCCGGGCGGACTACTTCGAGGCGGGCATGTCGCTGCTGGCTTCCGGAGGGGTCGGGGCGGTCACCATCGCCCGCCTGTGCG
>DMQJ01000541.1:407-2538 GCA_003455715.1 Acidimicrobiaceae bacterium
GCTGGGTGTCACCAAAGGCAGCTTCTACCACCACTTCCGCGGGGTGGAAGATTTCAAGACGCAGCTGCTGGCCCACTGGTCGAGCGTGCGCGAGCAACAGGCCGTGGCCGCGGCTGATGCGGTGATCGACCCGTTCGAACGTCTCGACATGCTTCGGGAAGCAGCCATCGGTCTGCACCACGAAGCGGAGGTGGCGATTCGGGCGTGGTCGCGCACCGACTCGGAGGCCTGGCGGGTGCGAGAAGCTGTCGACGCGGCACGCGAACGAGTGGTGGCCGACGCGTATCGCGAGGTCGGTGTGCAGAGCGAGGTGGCCGACCTGCTGGGTCGTTTGGCGGTTGCCGTGCTCGTGGGGGTGCAGCACCGCCGCGACTCCATCAACCGCGACGAACTGCGCGACCTGTATCGCTCGCTCCAACGCATGGCGGAGTCGGCATTGGTTCGCCCTCCGGCAACGTCGTCCTAGGAGCGACACCTACTGTGATCGGCCGTTGGGTACGGCTCGGAGCTTGGCCCGGCTGCCATGTAGGTTGCGCCGCCATGAAGGGGGACGTGCGGGGAGATCCCGCCCACATCGACGAACACTGGCTCACCGAAGCGCTTGAGGTGGCTGGTGTCGCACAGGGGGCGCAGGTCACCTCAGTGGAGTTGGCCGGGTTCATCGGTACCGGCCAGACGGGTCGCAACGCGCGCCTCCACCTCACCTGGGACCAACCCGAGGGTCGACCGGCAAGCGTGGTGGGCAAGTTCCCCAGCGGCGATGCCAACGCCAAGATGGCCGCGTTCCAGAACGGCACCTACGAGAACGAGTGGGCGTTCTACCACCACGTCGCGCCCACCCTGTCGATCCGCACCCCGCACTGCCATGTTGCCCGGTTCGATCACGACACGCCCGACTTCGTGCTCATCATGGAAGACCTCGCCGGGTCGCGACAGGGCGATCAGTTCATCGGCCTCACCGTCGACGAAGCTGCCCTGGCGGTGGAGCAGGCGGTGGGTATGCATGCGCCGCGCTGGGGCGACCCCACCCTGCAGCAGATCGGCAACCATCGGCCCAAGGGTGCCGACTCGGCGATGATGCTGGGGGCGGTCTACGGGATGATGGTCGAGCCCTTCCTCGATCGTCTCGGTGGGGGCCTCGACGCCGACATCATCGACCTCGTACGCGCCCTGGCCCCGAAGGCCGGCCAGTGGGCGCTCGGCAACGACACCCCCCGCACCGTGGTGCACCTCGACTACCGGCCCGACAACTTCATGTTCGCCGACTCGCCGGAGGCGCCGCCGTTGGTGGTGGTCGACTGGCAGACCGTCAACGACGGCCTGGCCATGATGGACCTCGCCTACATGATCGGCGGCAGCTTCGAGCCGGCCCGCCGGGCGGAGGTGGAGCGACCGCTGCTCGACGACTGGCTGCAGCGCATGCACGCCCATGGCATCGACTACTCGGCCGACACCATGTGGCGCGACTACCGGCTCACCTCGCTGTGGGGAGTGGTGATGACGGTCATCGCCACCATCATGGCGGCCCAGACCGAGCGTGGCGACGCGATGCTCACGGTGATGGGCCAGCGTCACGGTCGGCACGCGCTCGACCTCGACGCCCTGTCGCTGCTCGACTGAGGCCAGTCGTGGCGGGCCGTGCCTCCACCCGTCGTCGGGCGATCGTGCTGGCCTGCAGCCTCGTCGTGCCGATCGCCCTCGTGTTCGGGCTGGGGCACCGTGGCGAACACATGGCGCGCAATCTGCTGGTGCCCGGCGCCGGGCTGTGGGAGGAACACCTGTGGCTGGGTGTGCTGTTCACGGTTGGGGCGGTGGCGGCCACTGTGGCCTGGGCCAAGTGGGGAGCCGACTGGATGGTCGCCGCGGTGGTGCTCGGATCGGTGCTGGCCTCGGGTCTGTGGGCCCCGGGCGACCACGACGTCGCCTCATCGCTCGATGCCGTGCCGATGGCACACGAGTTCCCGCTGGTGGTGTTGGTGGTTGCCGCCATCTCGTGGTTGAAGGCGCTCACGGCCCGCGTGCCGTTGCTCCATCGGCTTGGTGTCCGCCGCACCAAACGGGCCAGGGCAGTCGACCACGCCCGAGCCGTCGCGGTCGCAGCGCTGGTGCCCGGCGCAGGCAGATCGGAAGA
>DMQJ01000540.1:0-321 GCA_003455715.1 Acidimicrobiaceae bacterium
CGATCTCGCCCCCCCCCAGTGTGTGGACCGCGAGGGTTTCACTAGCCACCGCGTCCCCGCCGTGCGGAAGGCGGCCGACGCTCATCGGCCGGAAGCCCCACGGATCGCGCACTGCGATGACCCGATCGTTCACCAGCACCACCAGCGAGAATGCGCCCTTCCACGCCGGGAGGGTGCGCTCGATGCGGTCTTCCCACGTGCGTCCTCCGGCCGCGGCCAGCATGAGCGTGAGCACCTCGGTGTCGCTGGTGGCGGTGAGGCCGAAGCCTCGCGACAGCAACTCTTCGCGCAGGGCGACGGTGTTCACCAGGTTGCCGTTGT
>DMQJ01000540.1:530-11022 GCA_003455715.1 Acidimicrobiaceae bacterium
GTTCACCAGGTTGCCGTTGTGGGCCACGGCCAACGGGCCGTGCATCGTCTCCACCAGGAAGGGCTGGATGTTGCGCAGTGTGTTGGAACCCGTGGTGCTGTAGCGGGTGTGGCCGATGGCGTGGTAGCCGCTGAGCCCGGCCATCTCACTCTGGTGGAACACGTTGGCCACGAGGCCGGCGTCCTTGTGCATCTTCACCCGGGTGCCGTCGCTGACGGCGATACCTGCAGCTTCCTGGCCGCGGTGCTGGAGAGCGAACAGACCGAAGAAGGCCAGTTGGGCAACGCCTTCGCCGTGGGGGGTGCTGGCGCCGAACACGCCGCACTCCTCGCGCGGGGCATCGGATTGTGGCGACTCGGTGTCAGGCAACATCGCGCAAGGCCTCCAGAAGTCGTGGTTGTACCGGGTACTGCCCGGCGACGAAGCGGGTGCCGGTGAGGCGTTCGAAGGCGTCGATGTAGCGCCTCGACGCTGCGGCCCACACCTCCGCCGACAGGGTCGGTGGCTCTCCATCGCCGGCGTAGCCAGCGTCGAGCAGTGCCCGTCGCACGACTTCTTTGTCGAGGCTCTCGGGCTCGTCGCCCGCTGCCAGCCGGGCGTCGTAGGTGTCGGCCACCCAGTAGCGCGAACTGTCGGGGGTGTGCATCTCGTCGATGAGCAGCAAGCTGCCGTCGGGTGCCGTGCCGAACTCGTACTTGGTGTCGGCGAGGATGAGGCCGGCATCAGCGGCAACCTGTTGACCTCGGCGGAACAACAGGAGCGCAGCCTCCACCACCTCGCCCCAGCGGCGGTGCGGCACCAGGCCTCGCTCGGCCACTTCGGCAACCGTGAGCGGCACGTCGTGTGACCCGTCGGTGCCCTTGGTGGTGGGGGTGACGAGCGCGTAGGGGAGTGCCGTGTTCTTGCGAAGGCCATCGGGGAAGGGGTGGCCGTAGATGGTGCGGGCCCCATCGGCGTACTGCTTCCACAGCGATGTGGAGGTGACCCCGGTGATGTAGCCGCGGACGATCACCTCCACCGGAAGTGGGGTGGCGCCGCGGGCAACCAGCAGGTTGGGATCGGGCACCGAGAGCACGTGATTGTCGACGATGTCGCGTGTCTGCTCGAACCACCACGCTGCGAGTTGGTTGAGTACCTGCCCCTTGTAGGGCACCCCGGCGATGATGCGGTCGAAGGCCGACAGCCGATCGGTGGTGACGAACAGGCGTCGTGGGCCAGTGGCATCGTCGGGCAGGGCAAAGCTCGCCCGCACCTTGCCGTCGCGACGGTCGGGCAGCGGCAGATCGACGTGCATGAACGGTTCGGGCATCAACGGCTCGGGCATCATCGCTCCCTCGCATGCTGCACGCCGCGCTGGAACAGGTGCAGGCCCAGCCCGCTGTTGGTGCCACGTGCTCGGCGTGGGTGCTGGCGTTCGAGTACATGGTTTTCGGGATGGGGCATCAGGCCGAGCACCACCCCGGTTGGGTCGCACACCCCAGCGATCGCCGCCATCGAGCCGTTCGGGTTGTGGCCGTCGTAGCGCAGGGCGACCTGGCCCGCCGCCTCCAGCGCCGCGACGTCGGGGTGCACGTAGCGGCCTTCGCCGTGGGCCATCGGACACTCGATCGGGTCGAGGCCCGCCGTCCACACCGAGCGGCCGCCGACCGGTTGGAGGCGTACCCACTCACACTGGAAATGGCCGCTCTCGTTGTGGCCGAGGGCGCCTGGAAGCAGGCCTGCGGAGGTGAGCACCTGGAACCCGTTACAGATGCCCAGCACCGGCTTGCCGACGGCGACGAAGGCATGGAGTTCGTCGGCGACGCCGTGCTGCAAGGCGAGCGACCACATGCTGCCGGCTCCGAGGGCGTCGGCGTAGCTGAACCCGCCAGCGACCACCAGCATCTGATGATCGACCAGCAGCGAGGGGTTGGCCATCAGCTCGCTGAGCAGGGTGATTCTCGGTGCGGCGCCCGCCAGCTCGAGCGCGAACGCGACGTCGTGGTCGCGGTTGGTGCCGGGTGCGGCGAGCACCAGAGCGGTGGGGCGGCTCATGGTGCTGCCTCCGCGCTGGGCTGCGTGCCGGAAAAGGCCGACCGGAGCGACGAGAGCGGAAGCGACCAGCCAGGGGTGCGGAATTCGGGTTCGGCGATGACGGTGCCGACGACGATGGCGGACTCACCCAGGCCGTCGAGGAACCAGTCGAGGTCGGAGGGAGCCACCTCGCAGAGGAACCGGCCCAGCGACTCGGCGAAGAGGCCGGTGATCGGGTCGGCGTGGGGGAGCGTGTGCAACGAGATGCCGAGGTCGCCAGCGATGGCCATCTCCGCTGCGGCCACCGCCAGTCCACCCTCGCTGAGGTCGTGACAGGCGCGTACACGCCCCGTGGACAGCAGGTGGTGCAGTTGCCGGTAGCGGGCGGGTGCACTCGGGTCGGGTGCGGGCACCGGGCCGCAGGTGAGGGGGAGCCCTTCAACGAGTGCGAGGTGGCTGCCACCGAACTCGGTCGATGTGTTGCCCACCACCACCAGCAGGTTGCCGACTGCCTTCAGATCGGGCGTGACGGTGGCGTCGGCGTCGGGTACGTGGGCCATGGCGGTGATGACCAGCGTTGGGGGCACGGCGTGGCGCTGCCCGTCGCTGCCCAGGTACTCGTTGTTCAGCGAGTCCTTCCCGCTGACGAACGGTGCACCGTACGCGGCCGCGGCATCGCAGCAGCCCTGGACCGCCATCACCAGTTCGCCGAGCGTGGACGGCCGACGTGGGTCGCCCCACGAGAAGTTGTCGAGCAGCGCAACGTTGGAGGGGTCGGCACCGACGGCGACCACGTTGCGCATCGCCTCATCGACCACCGCGTGCGCCATACGTTCGGGGTCGACCAACCCGTACCACGGGTTCACCCCGATTCCGAGCGCCACACCGTGCTGCTCGGTGGGTTCGGCCAACACCACACCGTCGGCGTGGCCGTCGTGGTGTGCGCCGACCAGGGGCCGCACCACCGTGGTGCCACGAATCTCGTGGTCGTAGCGGCGGATGATACGTTCCTTGGAGGCGATGTTGGGATGCGCAAGCAGCCGCAAGAGTGTGGCCGCAGGGTCGGGCACCACGGGTGCCGGTGCAGGCTGACGATGAGGCGTCGGCAACTCGGCAACCATCGACCGCTGTGGACGGCCGTCGTGCAGGAAGTGGGTGTCGAGTCTGAGCACTGTGAGATCGCCCGCATGCACGTGTAGTTGGCCGTCGCCGGTGAACGTGCCGAGCGCAGTGGCCTCCACCCCGTGCTTGGCACACACCTCGAGCAGCGTCGGCCAGTTGGCTGGCGGCACCGCCATCACCATGCGCTCCTGGGCCTCGCTGAGCCACACCTCCCACGGACGCAGCCCCGGGTACTTCAGCGGGGCGAGGGCCACGTCGACGTCGGCCCCGACCCCTTCGGCCATCTCACCGACCGCGCTGGACAGGCCACCGGCTCCGCAGTCGGTGATGGCAGTGAACAATCCCGTGCATTCGCGTAGCGCGTCGATGAGCAACTTCTCGACGATCGGGTCGCCGATCTGCACGCTGGCGCCCGCCACGTCGCCGGTAGTGGCGTCCATGGTGGCGCTACTAAACGTGGCGCCGCGCAAGCCGTCGCGGCCGGTGCGCCCACCGAGCACCACCACCAGGTCGCCCGGTTGCGGGCCAGCCAGCAGCCACGCATCGTCGGTGGCGACACCGATGCAACCGGCGTACACCAGCGGGTTGGCTGTGTAGCCAGGGTCGTACAGCACGGCACCGGCCACGGTGGGTAGACCGATCTTGTTGCCGTAGTCGGCCACTCCGGCGACGACACCGCGCTCCACCAAGCGTGGGTGCAGCACGCCGTCGGGCAACGTTGCCGGGTCGGTATCGGTGGGGCCGAAGCAGAGGATGTCGGTGATGGCGATGGGGTGGTGCGCCGCACCCATCACATCGCGAATGACGCCGCCCACACCAGTGTTGGCGCCGCCGAATGGTTCGATGGCGGAGGGGTGGTTGTGCGTCTCGGCCTTCACCGCGAGGGTGGCACCGGGCGTGAACTCGACGATGCCGGCGTTGCCCACGAATGCGCTGCGCAGGAACGGCGCGGCGATGGCATCGGTGGAGTCACGCAGTTGGCGGAGGAGGGGAACGATCTCGTCGCCGGCGGTCGACGTGATGCGTGCCCGGAACGTCTTGTGGCTGCAGTGCTCGCTCCAGGTTTGGGCGAGTGTCTCCAGTTCAACGTCGGTGGGCTCGCGGCCGGCGGTACGGAAGTGCGCGGCGATGACCTGGAGCTCGGCAAGGTCGAGCGACAACCCTCGCTCCTTGCTGAGCGCTTCGAGCTCCACGTCGCTGAGGGCGGTGATGGCGACGGTGTCGACGGTGCGGTCGGCGACGGCGTGTTCGTCGACGAAGTGCGGCTCGATGAGGCCGTCGGCCCAGCGTTCGATGACCCCGTTGGCGAGCAGTCGTCGGGCGAGCAGCGCACGCGTGGAGGGGTCGACGGCACCGTGGAGCGCACAGTGGCGCCCGGTGGCCACACCGGTGTGCGGAAGACCGATCATCTGCATGGCCAACTGCACCGCTGCCGCGGCGGGGTCGGTGACGCCGGGGAGCAGCGCAGTCTCCACCACCGAGCGGTCAGTGGGGTCGTCCCATGTCGCGTGCTGCAACAGTGGGTCGACGAGGGCGGCTTCCAACGCTGCGCGGGCGGCTGGCGATTGCGGATCGGCGAAGAAGATCACGTCGGCCACGTCGATCGCCTCCACCGCTGGCACGCCGAGGGCATGCGCGTCGGCAAGGGTGGAGGCGGCCCGCGGGTCGGCGCCGATGGTGCGAATGGTCAATCGCGCTGCACGGGCCACTACATGGAAGCTAGGAGGCGTGGGTCGGCAGCGCCCCGACGCGCGAACGAAAAGTAAGCAGCGTTAGCCTCCACCACCGTGACTCGCTTGATCCTCGTTCGCCACGGTGAATCCCAGGTCACCGTCGATCGCATCGTCGGTGGCCCGCGCACCTGCTACGGCCTCTCCGACCTGGGCCGCGAGCAGGCGGCGCGCCTGCGCGACCGGTGGACGGCCAGCCCCGAGTTCGTGCCAGATCTGGTAGTGGCCAGTCACTACCCGCGGGCGCGGGAGACCGCCGAGATCGTGTCGCCGGCATTCGGCGACGTCACGATTGTCACCGACCCGGGCTTCGGCGAGCACGACCCCGGTCCGGATTGCGACGGTCTCACCTACGACGAGTTCGTCGAGCATTTCCAGCCCGAGCCCGATGCCTGGCACGACGACGACCCCTTCGGTGCGCCGTATCCCGGCGGCGAGACGGTGGCCGAGTTCCACCTGCGGGTGGGCACGGCGTTGCGTGCGCTGTTGCGCGCGCATCCCGATGCCGCCACCATCGTCATCTTCTGCCACGGCGGTGTGGTCGACGCGGTGTTCCGCCAGTCGCTCAAGACCGCCACCAACGGTGTGTTCCAGATCGCCACCATGAACGCGGCCATCTCCGAGTTCGAGCTCATCAAGCGCAACTACTGGCGGCTGGTGCGCCAGAACGACCACGCCCACCTCGCGGGGTTGCCCACGGCATCGCCCGCATCCGCTGCTCGGCCACGTCGGTAGCCCCCAGGTGGCCGAGCACTTCGACGTCGTGGTGGTCGGAGCCGGTTCCGGCGGGGCCGTGGTGGCGAGCCGACTCGCCGAGCAGCCGGGGGTGTCGGTGCTGCTGCTGGAGGCAGGCCCGGATCATCGCGTGAGCGCGACACCGCACGGCATCAGCGGCCCCTCGTTCCACCTCGCACTGCGCGAGCCCGGTCGCCAGTGGGCCGATCTGATGGCCACCCGCTCGGCTGGCCAACCGCCCCGTCCGTACCTGCGAGGGCGGGGTGTTGGTGGCTGCTCGGCGGTGAACGCCATGGTGGGGTTACGCGGTGTCGCGGCCGACTACGACGAGTGGGGCGTCGTGTTCGGGGCCGACGGGTGGAGCGCCGCGGAGGCGCAACGGTGGTGGCCGCGGGTGGCGGAGCGGACTCCGCTGCACCCTGCGCCCACGCACGAGCGCGGGCCCCTTGGTGCGGCGCTGATGGCCGCCGACATCGGTGCTGTTGCCGCCCCACTCACGCGCACCGCCGACGGTCGCCGAGTGTCGGTGAACGATGCGTACATCGAGCCGGCCCGATCATCGGGCCTGCACGTACGGGGCGACTCGTTGGTGAATCGGGTGCTGTTCAACGGTCGTCGGGCCGCTGGTGTTCGGCTGGCCGACGGCTCGGAGATTGAGGCTGGCACAGTGGTGGTGAGTGCCGGGGCCATCCATAGCCCCGCGATCCTCTTGCGCAGCGGTGTCGACCGGCCTGGGGTGGGGCAGGGGCTGCAAGATCATCCCTCGCTGCCCATCGTGGTGCGGTTGAGGAACCCACCAGAGGTGCGACGAGACCGTCTTGCGCTCAGCGTGATCCTGCAGGCGTCGTGGCGGGAGCAGCTCGATCTGCAGGTGCTGGCCATCGACGCGCTCGATCCCGACGACCCGCACCTCGCCGCGTTGATGCCCGCCGTGATGCGAGTGGAGTCACGGGGGTGGGTGACGTTGAGGTCGGCCGACCCCGCCGTCCATCCGCAGGTCGAGTTCAACCTGTTGCACGACGAGGCCGATCGTGATGCGCTGCGCGCCGCCGTGCGAGTTGCCGAGGAAGCGCTCGCCACATCAGCGTTGCGCGCCGCTGTCGAGGTGCTGCCGTACCGGACCGACGACGAAGGCCTCCGCTCTGGGGTGGGCGACTATGTGCACGCAACGTCGACCTGCCGGATGGGGAGCGACGACGACCCGAAGGCGGTGGTCGACGGGGCATGTCGGGTGATCGGCTACGACGGGTTGCTGGTGTGCGACGCGTCGGTGTTGCCTCGGGTGCCCCGGGCCAACACGCACCTTCCAGTGACGATGGTGGCGGAGCGGACAGCAGCGCTGCTCAGCGAGCGTTTGTCTGCCGGCTGACGGCCTTCTTGGCTGGTGCCTTCTTGGCTGGTGCCCTCTTCGCCGATGCCTTCTTGGCCGATGCCGGCTTCTTGGCCGAGGGCTTCGGGGCGGGTGGCTGCAGCGGGGCGAGCGCGGCGTCGGCGACTGCGACCAACTCGTCGACCGTCTCATGCAAGAGGTCGACCAGCACCCACAGGTCGGGTACGAGTTCGCGGCACGAGATGAAGCCGAAATCGAGGTTGCCGTTGTAGCTCTGCACCGTGATGTTGAGGCCTTGGCCGTCGATGAGCGTGCTCACCGGGTAAAAGTGCTGCAGCTCGGCCCCCGCCGAGTAGAGGGGCACCTGCGGCCCGGGCACGTTGCTGATCACCAGGTTGAACGGGGGGTTCATCCGGTCGGCGATTCGCAGCCGGCTGTACATGCGCATGGCTCGAGCCGCAATGGCTGGCGGCGCGAACTGGGTGTAGTCCTGCAGGGTGTCGGCAGGGATGGCGGCGAAGCTCTCCTTTGCCGCGTTCATGCTCTGCTGCACACGCCGCAGACGCGCCACCGGGTCGGGTTCGTTGGTGGCCAAGTCGGCGAGGAGGGCCGAGACGCGGTTCTGGAAGGTGTCGTCTTCGCCACCGGTGCGCACGCTCACCGGCACCATGGCGATGAGGCTCTCCTCGGGGAGGCAGCCGTGGAGTTGCAGGTAGCGGCGCAGGGTGCCCGAGCACACCGTCATCACCACGTCGTTGAACGTGCACCCGAACGCGCGGCGAACGCGCTTGGCCTGGTCGAGCGGCACGCTGGTGTAGGCGAATCGGCGATGTGGGCTGATGGGGTGATTGAACGGGGTGCGTGGCGCAGGGGTGGGTGGCAGCGACGGGGGATGGTCGACGTCGTGGCCGTAGTCGGCGCGCAGGCGGTGGCGGATGAGTTCGCCAACGGGCCCAGGAATCGGCTGGGCCACAAGATCGGCGAGTGCACGTAACCCACCCGAGCGGGTTGCCGCTGCGAGTTCGCGGGTGGTGCGGATGCCGAGGCGGATGAACTTCTCGGGGCGACGCATGAACTCGCGTGCCGTCATCCGCATCAACTCTTCGTCGCTGGGGATCTCCTCTGGCTGCCACACTCCGGGCGTTCCCGACGGCCGGAAGTTGGGGTCGGTGTCGAGAATGGCGGCCAGCATCAGCGCGCCGGATGCGCCGTCGATGGCCGCGTGGTGCACCTTCGTGAGTTGAGCGATGAGGCGACCGTTGTCGACTCCCTCGATGACGTAGAGCTCCCACAGCGGACGGTTGCGGTCGAGCGGCCGGGCCACGATGCGGGCGACGGCCTCCGCCAATTGTTGGGGAGTGCCGGGCGGTGGCACCGCGTGGTGCCGCACATGGAAGTCGATGTCGAAATGGGGGTCTTCCACCCAGTAGGGCAGGTCGAGCCCCAGGGGCACTTCCACCAGCCGACGGCGGAACGGAGCCAGCAGTTCGATGCGCTCGAGGATGATCTCCTTGGTTGCTTCCAGGCTTGCTCCGCCCGGCGCGGTGGAGGGGTCGTAGAGGTTGAGTGACGACACATGGCCGAAGGTGCTGGGCGTCTCCATGTTGAGGAAACTGACGTCCATACCGCTGAGCTGGCGCATGAGGGCCTCCGTTGCTGGGCGAACGGCGACACTGTACGCGCTGGGCGGCGTCGGCGTGGTAGAACGCGAACATGTCGTACACGAAGGGTCTGCACGAACTTGGCGATGGGTGCTACGCGTACCTTCAGCCCGATGGCAGCTGGGGGTGGAGCAACGCCGGTCTCGTGGTGGGCGACGGCGCTTCGCTGCTGGTCGACACCTTGTTCGACCTGCGCCTCACCGCAGAGATGTTGGAATCGATGAAGGGGGCTACCCGCACCGCTCCCATCGGCTCGCTGGTCAACACGCATGCCAACGGCGACCACTGCTACGGCAACCAACTGGTGGAAGGCGCCGAGATCATCGCCAGCGCGGCGACAGCCCACGAGATGCCGGAAGTGCCGCCGGCGATGCTCGCTGCGCTCAACGCTGCCGACGGCGAAGTCGGGACGCTGTTCCGCCACTTCTTTGGCGCGTTCCAGTTCGACGGCATCGAGTTGCGTCTTCCCACCCGCACCTTCGAAGGACGTCTCGACGTGGAGGTCGGCGGCCGAGTGGTGGAGCTCATCGAGGTCGGCCCTGCACACACCCGCGGCGACACCATCGCGGTGGTGCCCGATGCGCGCACGGTGTACACGGGCGACATCCTGTTCATCGGCGGCACCCCCATCGTGTGGGCCGGCCCATTGTCGAACTGGGTGGCCGCCTGCGACCTGATGTTGGCGATGGACATCGACACCGTGGTGCCCGGGCACGGTCCCGTCACCGACAAGTCGGGTGTGGCCAACGTGCGCGACTATCTCGCCTTTGTCGACCGCGAGGCCACTGCCATGCACGACGCGGGTGTCGACGCGTGGGAGGCTGCCCGAACACTGGCTGCCGACATCGGTGCCCGAGAAGAGTTCCGTGGGTGGAGCGAGTTCGGTCGCATCACCGTCAACGTCGACACGGCGTACCGCTCGCTCGACCCGAGTTACGTCACCCCGAACGTCGTGGAACAGTTCCGGCGCATGGCGGAGGTAGAGGGCTTCGTGCCCTGAACCCTCCGCCCGCGGGCGAGCTACAGGTACTGCTCGGGAATGAGCGGCTTCTTGCGTTTCGTAGGCGGGCGGCCGGCAGCCTCGGCGGCAGCCTCTGCACGGTCGGAGATCGACTTGCGGATGGCCAGTACCCAACCGCCCGCAACGAAGGCACTGAACACGAACCACTGGATGGAGTAGCTGAGGTGCGGACCTTCGTTGAGCGAAGGGAACGCGATGGGGATGAGTCCGCTGATGGGCGCCCCATCTTCCTGCAGTGCGTCGAGGTACACCGGTTGCACCGGTCGGTCGAACTGTGTGGATAAGACGTCGATGTCGACGCGGCGGATCTCGGTGAGTTGCTGTGTGCCGTCGTCGGCCACCTGGCCCCGACGAGCTTCCTGCGAGCGCCTGATGCGGCCCACCACGGTGACCTCGCCCTCCGGCAGTTCGGGCAATGCGGCGAGGCCGGGTGCGAACCCTCGGTTGACGAGCAGGAGCGTGCCGTCGGCCAGTTGGAGGGCACCCACCTGGTCGTGGCCGCTCTGGCCGCCCTGGCTGACGTTGACCACTTCGAACTCGCGGGGCAGGTAGGTGCCGGTGACCTCGACCCGGCGGTACTGCAGGTCGTCGGCCGCTCCGTCGGGAGTCGTACTGAGCAGGTCGTCGTAGGTGGTGACGGGGGCATCGGCTGCGGCTCGCACGTTGTCGTTGAACGTGCGCTTCTCCTCAAGTCGGCGGATCTGCCAGAACCCGAGGTTGATCATGGCCACGATGACCGCGGCACACAGTGCGTGGAAGGCGAGCCACTTGGGCTGGAAGAGAAACCGGTACATGCCGCCGCCGACGGTATCGCCGACGGCGGCCGTCCGGCCATTCACCCCTTGCGCTTGAACCAGAAGTCGTCGAGAGATCGGAAGAG
>DMQJ01000540.1:11213-11435 GCA_003455715.1 Acidimicrobiaceae bacterium
GCGCTTGAACCAGAAGTCGTCGAGGTGGCCTTCGGACGAGACCCACACCTGGAACGGCTGGTTCACGGGCGCTTCAGGGAAGTAGATGGTGACTTCCCAATGGCCCTCTTCGTCGGCATACACGTAGCCCGAGCCGTAGGCCGACTCGATGCGCACCTTGGCGCCGGGAGCGGTCGTACCCCAGAAGACGTCGTACGGGGGGTCTTCCTCGCACACGCCGCG
>DMQJ01000434.1:0-7433 GCA_003455715.1 Acidimicrobiaceae bacterium
ACTTGTCGCCGGTGAGTGAGCTTCCAACCAAGGCCAACACGGCCAGCACCGCGGCTGCCGCGACGGCTCCACCGGCCTGTTGCTGCTTCTTCGGCAAGCGCGTGAACCAGCCCACGACGCCGCCACCGCCGAGGCCCGACAGGTAGGCGGCGGCGGGCACGCCGAGCAGGGCTGGGATGAGCGCAGCACGCAAGGTGCTGTTGGTGGCCGCCAGTTCGCCCATGAGGCCGCTGCATGTGGCGCACCCATCGAGGTGTGCATCCACCTTGCGGCGATCGCGTGCCGACAACCCGTCGCGCACATAGGCGCCGAGGTTCGACGAACAGTCGCGACACGCGGCCTGCTGCTGGTCGCGGAGGTGCGCCTGCAGGAACGCCTGGCGCAAGCCCTCGCGCGCGCGGTACGCCAACGCCGCCACCGCATTGGGGGCGAGACCGAGCAACGGCGCGACTTCCGACACGCTCTTGCCCTCCACCTCGGTGTGCCACAGCACGAGCTGCCAACGCTCGGGCAGGGTGGCAAACGCGGCTGCAGCGAACGCCCCGTCTTCGCTGCTCTGCGCGGCGTCGAGCAGGGCGACATTGACCTCATCGCTGAGATCGTCGGTCGGTTGCTCTTTGCTACGGCGCACGCGGTCGTAGAACACATTGCGCACTGCGGTGATGAGGTACGGGCGGAACGACACCTCCGGACCGCCACCCGACTGCAACGCGCGCAACACGCGAGCGAACGCCTCCGAGGTGACGTCGTCGGCATCGGCGCGCGAACGCGTGAGCGCGCGCGCCGCAGCCCGAGCGCTGTCGACATGCCGGCGATACAGCTCGCCGAACGCCTCGCTGTCGCCCTTGCGGGCGCCGACGATGAGCTCAGCGTCGCCTTGGTCTCTCAGTGTCATCGT
Source organism: Acidimicrobiaceae bacterium (assembly GCA_003455715.1). GTDB lineage: Bacteria > Actinomycetota > Acidimicrobiia > Acidimicrobiales > Ilumatobacteraceae > UBA668. Next base: position 899 of record DMQJ01000434.1, read on the forward strand.
GCTCGCCACGCTGGTGTGCTGCTCCTTTCCGCCAGGCCTGCAGCTCCCGTTTCGCCATTTTGGCGCTCGCATCAGCCTATGTGCGGAAGTTCTCGTCTGGATGACGTCATCGACGGCCGTTTGTGACGTCGTTTCGACGTGCAGATTCGACGCCGCGCCCTCGATGCCTGGCTCACCGACCTACGGGCCGGCTGGGGCGAGCGTGCGTACGGCGCCGCGGCCGGCGTGTCGCACCTTCTCCCCTCGTGCGACACTGCCGGTCTGCAGCTCATCGGCCAGAAGCTGGCGCAGAGCGGCTTCACGCTCGACGAAGTGCTGGCCTGGTTCCACCTGCTCGCCCGCCGCTCGCGTGTGGCGCGCACCATGCTGCATGACGGCGGCCTCGCTGCTCTGGCAGCAGGCTGGGCCGACGGCGTGATGTCGGCCGAGTACGGCGCCGAGCGCATTGCACCGCTCGAGCTCTTGCGGCTGCGTCTGCATCAGCAGTCGGCGCTGGCGGCGAGCATCGGCCAGCACACAGGCCATCTGGCGCTCGTCGTCATCGAAGTGGTGCACGGCGCACACCTCTCCGACGTGGTGCTGCTCACTGCCCGCGGAGAGTTCACCGGCGGTGAAAGCATCGCGGTCGCACCCAACGGCAAGGTGCTGATCCTCGTGAGGCGACATCACGACCTGCGACTGCGTACACTCCACCTCACCAACTCGCTGCGCGCCAACCCTGGCCTCCGCGGCAGCACCGTTCGGGTGTGGATCGAACCGCTCGGCATGTCGGCCGAGCATGTCGATTCGCACCTGCTCAGCCTGGCGAGCTGAGGGTCTCTCCCGTCGACCCTCAGCTCGCCGCCTTCTCCTACACTCGCAGCCGTGCCGAAGCGCCGGGTTCAGTCCGCAGTCATCGCAGCCGTTGCGGCGGCCGCCGCGCTCGGTGCGTGCAACGACGACCCCGCAACGGTCGCACCGACCACCAGTTCGCTGCCTGCCACCACCACGACCCGACCCGACGACGGCGTCTTCCTCATTGGTCTCGTCGTACCATCGGTGGGCAGCGGCGTCGAGATCGGCCGTTCGGTCGACGACGCGGTGGCGCTCGCCGTGCAACAGATCAACGACGCCGGCGGGGTCAACGGACAGCAGGTGCAGGTGGTGCGACGCGAAGAGGGCGACACGGTTGCCGCCTCGCAGGTAGCAGTGCAGAGCCTCGTGCAGCTCGGCGCCGACGTCATCGTCGGACCCACCTCATCGCTCACCCTGTTGGGGGCGCTCCCGCTCGCCGTCGATGCGGGCATCCTCACCTGCTCACCCACCGCCACCGCGCTGGCCCTCGACGACTTCCCCGACAACGGGCTGTTCGTGCGAACCTCGCCGAGCGACTCGTTGCAGGCAACGGCACTCGCCCAGTTGGTGGAGGAGTCCGGCAGCGGCACCGCCGCGGTGGTGTACCTCGACGACCCGTACGGTCGCCCATTCGCCGCGGCGGTCGAGCGGGCCTTGCGGCGCAACGGCACCACCGTCGCCGAGTCGGTGCCGTTCACCGCCACTGGTGCCTCACTGCGCGCAGCCGCCGATCGAGTCGCAGCAGCCGACCCCGACGTGGTCGTCGTGGTCGCCGACGGGGGGAGCGGGCCATTGGTGATCGATGCCATCGACGCAATCAGCGATGGCCGTGGGCCGAGCTTCGTGGTCAACGACGCTGTGCGCCGGCCAGCAGCCACGGCCGAGCCGTTCGACCGGCTGCTCGCCGCCCGCATCGAAGGGGTGTCGCCGCTCGCACACACCACGAGCACCACGTTCCTCGACGCGCTGACTGCGCTGTCGCCGTCGGCCACCGGGCTCTACGCCCACCAGGCGTACGACTGCGTCACAGTGATGGCGCTCGGCGCGATGGCCGCCGACTCCAACCGTCCGGCAGCCATCGCCGCTGCCATCCCGGCGGTCACCAACGGTGGCACGGCGTGCGCTTCTTTCCCGGCGTGTGTCACCAGCCTCGAAGCAGGCCGCAACATCGACTACGACGGCCCCGCTGGCGTGCTTGCCATCGGCCCGTCAGGCGACCCCACAGCGGCGGTCTTCGAACACTTCGGATTCGACTCCTCAGGCCGCGACGAGGCTCGGGGCGTGGTGATCGTGGGCGACGACTGACGCAGCTCAGAGCGCGACGGCGAGTTCCTCGGGCGAGACCACGTAACCGGTGTAGAACGGGCCAAACTCGCCATACACCGCCGACGCCTGGTCGAACCGCATGGTGTACACGACTTCCTTCAGATCGTCGGGGTGCACACCGAACAGGGTGACGCCCCACTCGTAGTCGTCGAGGCCGGTGCTACCGGTGACGTACTGCACCACGCGACCGGCGTACTTGCGGCCACTCGTGCCGTGCTCGTGCATGAGCGCACTGCGGTCGTCGTACGGCAGGGTGAACCAGTTGGCGTGGCCTTCACGGCGCTTCGACATCGGGTAGAAGCACCAGGCCGGCATGTGATGAGCCTTGGGCGGGATCTCGGGGTAGAGCCGCGCGTTGAGCATGGCCTCGGGCATCCCCTTGGCGTACTCGCTCACCTCGGTGAGGCTCACATAGCTGTCGACCACCTCAAGCCCTGCGCGCTGGAGCGCCGTCTGCAGGTGGCGCAACTCACGCAAGTTCTCGTGCATGGCCATGAATGCGGCGTCGGCCTTGTGGCCGAGCAGCGACACGCACACCACCTGTGCACCCGCTGCCTCACTGGCCCGAACGGCGGCCACCACGGCGTCGCCGTCGACCAGCGGGGTGGGCTTGCAGAACAGGTGCAGCACGCCACGGCCGACGGAGGGCTTGATCGGTTCGCTCATGCCGCCAGCCTAGGGCAGGGGGCTCAGAGGCGCTCGGGCGAGTACACGTTGCACTGGTCACCGCGCACGAAGCCAGCGAGTAACAGGTTTGCCCGGCGGGCGGTGTGCATGGCCAACGCTGTGGGAGCGCTCACCGCCACCAGGGCGGCGAACCCGCCGGCCCACGCCTTCTGCACCATCTCGAAGCTGGCTCGCCCGCTGACGAACAGGCCGAGGCCGTGAGCCGGGAGCCGACCGTCGAGCAGCAGTCGGCCGACCACCTTGTCGACGGCATTGTGGCGCCCGACGTCTTCGCGGGTGAGCAGTACCGTGCCGTCGGCGTCGAACGCGGCGGCAGCATGCACTGCACCCGTTGCCTGGAACAGACCTTGGCCCGACAACACCGAGTGTGCGACCGCCACCATGGTGGCAACGGATGGCTTGGGGGCGTCAACGGCGAACGGCTGCAACCGTGCGCACAGCTCGTCGATTGCGTCGTTGCCGCACAGGCCGCAACTGCTCGTGGTGTTGCCGAGGCGAGGGCGCGGGGTCGGGGCAGTGCCCCCCGTGTCGACCGTGACGACGTTCCACTCACTGTCACTGGCGGCACCGTTGGCGCAGTAGCGCACCGACCTGACGGGCGCCCCTGCAAGCAAGCCATCGCCGTGACAAAACCCGACGGCCAACTCGTAGTCGTGACCAGGGGTCCGCATGGTGGTGCTCACGGTGACCCCGTCGAGTTGGATGGTCAGCGGCTCTTCCACCACCAGTTCGTCCGGGCGCCGTGCCGCTGTGACGTCGGCCCCGTGCACCGCGACGCGAGTGACCAGGTGCGTCTCGGTGCGGCCGCGGGCTGCCATGGCCCGGCACGGTAGCGACCTTTGCGCGTTCGTGCACGCGGTGAGGAATAGGGTGACGCGCATGCAGACACAGAACAACGGGCGCATCCTGGCGGCAGAGATGGTGGGCACCGCGGTACTCATGCTCGGGGGTCCGGGCGTCGCCATCCTTGCGGGCGAGAAGGTGGGCGTACTCGGCATCGCCCTCGGCTTCGGCCTGTCGCTGCTCATCATGGCCTACGTCATCGGGCCCATCAGCGGTTGCCACATCAACCCTGCGGTCACCCTCGGCCTCTTCCTCACCCGGAAGATCAACGGCGCCCATGCAGTGTTCGCCGTGATCGGTCAGATCATCGGTGCCATTGGTGGTGCGGCCATCATCTACGGCATTGCCAGCGGACGCGACTTCTGGGAGCGAGGCCAGTTCGCCGCCAACCTGTGGTCGGGTGATTACTTCGGCCTCGGGTCGGCCATCGTCGCCGAAGTGGTGCTCACCGCCCTCTTGGTGGTGGTGGTGCTGTTCACCACCACGAAGAAGTTCACCCCGGGCATGGGCGGCCTGGTGGCCGGGCTCACCCTCACGCTCATCCACCTCATCTCCATCCCTGTCGACAACACCTCGGTGAACCCCGCCCGCAGCCTTGGCGCAGCCTTGTTCGCCGACAAGAACATCGTCGGCCACGCCGACTGGGCTGCCCTGCAACAGCTGTGGGCGTTCATCGTGTTCCCGCTGGTGGGTGCCGTCGTGGGAGTGCTGGTGTGGCTCATGCTCGACGACAGCCGCCTGGAAGACACCATGCTCGCCGCCGTACCCGGGCTCGACGACGTGCGCGACGCGCTCGACGAGGTCGCCGACGAGGCGGTGGAGGCCGTGGAGGACGCCGTCGACTGAAACGTCGACTGAGCCCGACGGGCCGACCCGTCAGTCGGACAGCGCGTAGCCCACGCCGCGCACCGTACGCACGCGACTGCGCGACGGGTCGCGCCCACGGTCGATCTTGCGGCGCAGGTTGGCGATGTGCACATCCACCACATGGTCGTCGGCCACCCACTGATCGCCCCACACCCGGTCGAGCAACTCGCGGCGGCTGAGCACGGCGTGCGGGCGAGCGGAGAGTGCCTCCAGCAACCCGAACTCGATGCGGGTCACCTCGATCCGATCATCGCCGATGTGCACCTCGCGGGTTCGTGGGTCGATGAGGAGGTCACCGCACCGACGCAACGCCAACGCCGGGAGGCCACCACGCGGGCGCCGCAGGAGTGCATCGACGCGCACACCCAACTCGCGAGGCGAGTACGGCTTGATGAGGTAGTCGTCGGCGCCGGCGCCGAAGCCGCGCACCCTGTCGTCGGGAGTGTCGCGGCCAGTGACCATCAGCACGAATGCATCGGAGTGCTCGCAGATGTGACGGCACAGATCGAGGCCGTCGCCGTCGGGCAAGCTGAGGTCGAGCACCACCACCTGGGGTCGAACCCTGTGAAGCTGCGACATGGCCTGCGCCACAGTGGTGGCCGTGTGCACCGAGTGCCCAGCGGCCACCAGCACCGTTGACGCCACCGTGGCGTACTCGGGGGCGTCTTCCACCACCAGCACGTCGGCCCCGTCAGTCATGCGCCCATCTTCGCGCACAACCTCGCCGGGTCAGACGGCCAGGGCCACCTCTGCCAACTCGGTCGGCTGCGGCTCGCCGGGCAGTGCCTCGGTGGAGGGGATGAACGTCTCGTGCGCCTCGGCCGACTCCAGCACGCCAACGTGCCACCAGGCGAGGGGGCTCTGGTCGTCGACCAGTGGGTGCCAGAGGATGCCCATGTCGCTGAGGCCGGCGTCGACAAGGCGGGAAACGGCCCACACGTAGAACACCGCGCGGGTGTGGTGGTAGTTGCCGCGGTCGAACCGGGGGCGTTCGGTGCGCACGGCGTCGAGGGTTGCCGCGGCGCCGACCTCGCGGACGGAGTGAACCAGGGTGCGGAGGAACTCGAAGTGCGTCATGGGTTCAGTATCCGCCGCAGGTGACTGCGAAAGCTGCGGACTTGCTGGCAGACTTGCCTCCATGACTGCGGGTTCCTCTGCTCTTGATTCAATCGACAGTGAAATTCTCGCCATCCTGCGCGATGACGCCCGGATTCCGTACCAGACCCTGGGTGACCGTGTGCATCTGTCGGCCAATGCCGCCGCGGAACGGGTGCGCAAGCTGGTGCGCCTGGGCGTGGTGCGGCGTTTCACCGTCGACGTCGATCAGGCCGTCCTCGGTCGCGACCTGGAAGCCGTCATCGACGTGCGCGTGTCCGACATCGATCGGTTCCGCCGCGGCGTGCTCACCTGCCCCGAGGTCACCTGGCTCGCCCACGTCACCGGGCGCACCGACTTCCAGGTGCACGCCTCGTGCAACGGCACCAAGGGTCTCAACGACCTCCTCCAGCAGTTCACGAAGGAGTTCGGGGCCACCGAAACGCTCACCACCGTGGTGCTCGAACGGCACCGCTGAGTTGCACCGCGCGATCTCACGTGTTGCCGCATTAGCAGTCCAGGGTTTAGAGTGCTAGCACTCTCGCACCGGGAGTGACAGCCGGTGCGTCACCCAACCCATCCCCTCATCGTGGAGGAACGAAATGCCGAAGCAGATCGCGTTCGACGAGTCCGCTCGTCGCTCACTCGAGGCGGGCATGAACAAGCTCGCCGACGCCGTGCGCGTCACCCTCGGGCCGAAGGGCCGCAACGTCGTGCTGGAGAAGAAGTGGGGCGCCCCCACCATCACCAACGACGGTGTGAGCATCGCCAAGGAAATCGAGCTCGAAGACCCGTACGAGCGCATCGGCGCCGAACTGGTGAAGGAAGTCGCCAAGAAGACCGACGACGTGGCCGGCGACGGCACCACCACCGCCACCGTGCT